>DATFJG010000143.1:0-24634 GCA_035269305.1 Clostridia bacterium | reverse complement strand
GGGGATCAATGAAAACAGACGTACAAATAGCACAAGAAGCAAATAAGAAGCACATAATGGACATTGCAAAATCACTAAACATTGAAGAAAAACATGTTAGTTTATACGGAAATGATAAAGCAAAGATTGATTTATCAGTACTAAAAGAATCAACAAATGAAGCGGGTAAACTAGTACTCGTAACAGCCATTACACCAACACCAGCTGGTGAAGGTAAAACAACAACAAACGTCGGCTTAAGTATGGCCTTAAACAAATTAGGTAAAAAGACATTCACAACTTTAAGAGAACCCTCACTAGGGCCATGTTTTGGGATTAAAGGTGGCGCAGCAGGTGGAGGCTATTCACAAGTGGTACCAATGGATGACATCAACTTACACTTTACAGGCGATATTCATGCGGTAAGTACAGCAAATAACTTACTGGCAGCAATCATAGATAACCATATTCATAGAGAAAACGAGTTAAATATAGATCCAAGACGAATTATTTGGCGAAGAGCCATTGATATGAACGACAGAGCCTTGAGAGAAATTAATATTGGCCTAGGCAAACGCGGTAACGGCGTGCCAAGACAAGACGGCTTTGATATAGCAGTGGCATCAGAAATCATGGCAATTTTATGTTTAGCTGAAGATATGGAAGACTTAAAAGAGCGATTAGCAAAAATGATCATAGGCTATACCTATGATAATGCACCTGTAACAGCAGGACAATTAGGTGCTAATGGCGCATTGGCTTTATTATTAAAAGATGCCATTAAACCTAATTTAGTACAAACAGTAGAAAACACACCAGCCATTATACACGGTGGCCCCTTTGCAAACATAGCACACGGATGTAACTCAGTCGTGGCAACAAAAATGGCATTAAAACTTGGCGAATACGTAGTAACAGAAGCAGGCTTTGGAGCAGATTTAGGGGCAGAAAAGTTCTTTAATATTAAATCTAGATCAGCAAAACTAAGACCCAATGCAGTAGTAATCGTAGCCACAGCAAGAGCATTAAAACGCCATGGTGGTGCAGAAAAAGGTGAATATGAAAAAGAGAACATGAAAGCACTAGAAGTAGGCTTTGCAAACTTAGAAAAACACATTGAAAACATTAAGAAATTCAATGTACCAGCAGTAGTAGCCATTAATAAGTTTCCAACAGATACAGAACAAGAACTAAACTATATAGAAGAACGCTGTAACAAACTAGGCGTAGAAGTATCTTTATCAGAAGTATGGGCCAAAGGTTCAGCAGGTGGCTTAGACCTAGCACAGAAGGTAATAGACCTAGTAGAAGGGGATACAGCAGACTTTACACCACTGTATGATTTAGATCAATCAATCATAGAAAAAGTAGAAACAATCTGTAAGGAAATCTACGGAGCAGAAGGTGTAGAATTTACAAAAGCAGCACTTAAAAACATTAAGAAATTTGAAGCCGATGGTTATGGCTCTTTACCAATTTGTATGGCAAAGACGCAAAAATCATTGTCAGATGATCCAAAGAAATTAGCGAGACCAACAGGATTTACAGTAACAATTAATGATGTAAAGATATCAGCAGGTGCCGGCTTCATTATTCCAATGGCAGGCAGCATTTTAAGAATGCCAGGCTTACCTAAGGTACCAGCAGCGATGCACATGGACATTAAAGAAGATGGAGAAATTGTTGGATTATTCTAATAAATAATGTATAATTTTTATACAACTCGAACACAATGAGTTGTATAAAATATATACCATATGAAAAGGTTTTCACAAAAGAGAAATGATAGATCAATTGAAGGATTAGAAATAAGGAGGAAAAAATGATCGATAACTTACAAATTGACGAAGGTATGACAATTAAGTTGACAGGTGATTTACCTGAAATGCCAGAGTTTGTTGAAGGTATTAGAAGAGCACCAAAAAGAGAGCTAGATTTAACAGAAAATGAAATAAAAATCGCATTAAAAAATGCTTTAAGATATGTACCGGAAAAATGGCACGATACTCTAGCACCAGAGTTTTTAGACGAATTAATGACAAGGGGAAGAATT
The DNA here is from genome assembly GCA_035269305.1 of Clostridia bacterium. Taxonomy (GTDB): domain Bacteria; phylum Bacillota; class Clostridia; order Peptostreptococcales; family Acidaminobacteraceae; genus DATFJG01. The sequence goes on along the minus strand of DATFJG010000143.1, from coordinate 22,602 downwards.
TATGGGTATCGTTTTAGACCAGAAGGTAACATTGTTGGTAAACCTTTAGAAGAATATGAAGGCAATTGTACTGAGGGAAAAGCAGTACAGGTAATGATGGATAATAACTTAAACTTTGACATTGCACTGTATCCTTATGAATTAGTAACTTATGGTGAAACTGGACAAGTATGCCAAAACTGGATGCAGTACCAGTTAATTAAAAAATATTTAGAAAAAATAAAACCAAATCAAACATTAGCCATTATGTCTGGACATCCACTGGGTATTTTTGATTCTCATGAACGTGCACCAAGAGTGGTTATTACTAATGGCCTAATGGTAGGTATGTATGACAATATGAAAGACTTTAGTAAAGCTGCAGCTATGGGTGTTGCCAATTATGGACAAATGACAGCTGGGGGTATGATGTATATTGGTCCTCAAGGAATTGTTCATGGAACGTTCAACACAGTTTTAAATGCAGGACGTTTAAAATATGGTATTAAAGGTGATGAAGATTTAGCTGGTTTCTTGTATGTAACCAGTGGTCTTGGTGGTATGAGTGGTGCTCAAGGAAAAGCTGTTAAAATTGCCAATGGTGTAGGCATTATTGCAGAAGTAGATTTCTCAAGAGTAGAAACACGGTATGACCAAAATTGGATTGATGCTTACTATGACTCACCAGCAGATGTTTTTGAAGATGCAAAAGAATATATGGGCAAAGGCGAAGGACGCGCAATAGGTTTTCATGGTAACATAGTAGACCTATTAGAATATATAGATGAAAATGATATTGAAGTACATTTATTATCGGACCAAACCTCATGTCATGCAGCCTATGATGGTGGCTATTGTCCGCAAGGATTAAGTTTTGAAGAAAGAACGAAACTATTAGATGAAGACAAAGAAAAATTTGGAGAGCTTGTAGATGAATCGTTAAGAAAGCACTTTGACTTAATTCAAAAATTAGTTGATAAAGGCAGTTATTTCTTTGATTATGGGAACAGTTTTATGAAAGCTGTTTATGATGCTGGTGTAGCAGAAATCTGCGCCAATGGTAAAGATGAAACAGAAGGATTCATTTTCCCATCATACGTTGAAGATATTATGGGGCCAATGCTATTTGATTATGGCTATGGACCATTTAGATGGGTATGCTTAAGTGGTAAAAAAGAAGATCTATTAAAAACAGATCATGCAGCCATGTCTTGTATCGATCCAGAGCGTAGACCTCAAGATCGAGATAATTATTATTGGATAAAAGATGCCGATGATAATGATTTAGTTGTAGGAACGCAAGCAAGAATCCTATACCAAGATGCTCTTGGTAGAAGAGATATTGCTCTTAAATTTAATGAAATGATTCGTAATGGAGAAATTGGTCCTGTGATGTTAGGACGAGACCATCATGATACTGGTGGAACAGATTCTCCTTTTAGAGAAACATCCAATATATATGATGGTTCAAGAGTAATGGCTGAAATGTCAACTCAGTGTTATGCTGGTAATGCGGCAAGAGGTATGACAATGGTAGCACTTCATAATGGTGGTGGCGTTGGTATTGGTAAAGTAAGTAATGGTGGATTTGGATTAGTACTAGATGGTTCTGAAAGAGTAGATGAAATCATCAGAACTGCAATCCCATGGGATACAATGGTCGGTGTTGCAAGAAGGTCTTGGGCACGTAATGAAAACTCTATAGCAACAGTTAAAGAGTACAATGAACAAAGATCAGCTTCTGATCACATTACCATTCCATTTGTAGCAAGTGATGCTTTAGTTAATAAATTAGTAGAAGATAAACTTAAGGAGGACAAATAAAATGAAAAGTCAATTAGTAGAATGTGTACCAAATTTTTCCGAAGGTAGAGATTTAGATAAAGTTGAAAAAATAATCGATTGTTTTAGAGGTAAAGAAGGGGTGAAGCTTTTAGATTATAGTTCTGATAAAGATCATAATCGATCAGTTGTCACTTTAGTTGGCGCACCAGAAGCCATTAAAAAGGCAGTTGTAAAGGCTATGGGTGTAGCAAAAGATTTAATTGATCTAACGAAACATGAAGGACAACACCCAAGAATGGGTGCAACAGATGTTGTACCATTTATCCCAATTAGTAACATTGAAATGGATGAATGTATTACTTTAGCAAAGGAAGTTGCAGAACTTGCTTATAAAGAACACGGTATTCCAAGTTTCTTATATGAAGCAGCGGCGTCTGCTCCCCATAGAAGCAACCTTTCAAAATTAAGAAAAGGACAATTTGAAGGCATGGCTGAAAAAGTAAAAGATCCTCACTGGACACCTGATTTTGGTGAAACAGTACACGAAACAGCTGGTATTACAGCCATTGGTGCTAGAGAGTTCTTAGTGGCTTATAATGTTATATTAGGTACTGATAATTTAGAAATCGCTAAAAAAATTGGAAAGATGGTAAGAAATTCTGGTGGTGGCTTCTCTAAAGTTAAAGCTATGGGTGTGGCAATGGAAGAAAGAAATCTTGTTCAGGTTTCAATGAACTTAACAGATTATAAAGTAACACCGTTATATCAAGTATTCGAATATATTAAAATGGAAGCGAAACGATACGGTGTACCAGTGGTTGGCAGTGAGCTTATTGGTTTAGCGCCAATGGCAGCGTTAATTGGTTCAGCAGAATACTATTTAGGTATAGAAGATTTCTCTATGGCTCAAGTGTTAGAAAAAAGGATGTTAGAATAAATGGGTAAATTACTTATAAAAAATGCCAGTCAATTGATTACCTGTGCATCAACAGGTGGTAAGTACGGAAAAGAAGCAATGAATGATTTGGGATTAATAGAAAACGGCAGCGTATACGTAGAATCCGGTATCATTCAAAAAATTGGTTCAACTGAAAAAGTTTTAAAGGGATTAGATTTAACGGATGTAAAAATTATTGATGCAAAGAATCAAGTGGTAACACCTGGTTTTATTGATTCTCATACCCACTTTATATTTGGTGGGTATCGAGATGATGAATATCTGTGGCGTTTAGCAGGTATGGATTATATGGATATTATGGCAAAAGGTGGTGGCATCAATAAATCAGTTAACCAAACAAGAGCGGCAAGTTTTGATTCATTATATGCTGATGGCCTTAATCGTTTAGATACTTTTATTAATTTTGGTGTCACAACAGTTGAAGGTAAAAGTGGTTATGGTTTGGAAAAAGAGACTGAATTAAAGCAATTACGTGTAATGAAGGCTTTAAAAGATGAACACCCAATAGATATTGTACCTACTTTTATGGGGGCTCACTCAGTACCAGCAGATTATAAAAATAATGTAGATGCATTTATTGATTTAATGATCAATGAAGTGATGCCGGAAGTAAAAAAAGAAAATTTAGCAAAATTTTGTGATATTTTCTGTGAAAAAGGTATTTTTTCAATTGAACACTCTAGAAGATTATTATCAGCAGCAAAAGACATGGGATTTGAAGTAAAATTACATGCAGATGAAATTGTTTCTTTTGGTGGCGCAGAATTAGCAGCTGAACTAAAGGCAACAAGTGCAGACCATTTACTAAAAGCATCAGATGAAGGTTTAAAAGCTATGAAGGAAAATGATGTTGTTGCAACAATTTTGCCAATGACAGCTTTTTCATTACAGGAAGACTATGCAAGGGCAAGACACATTATTGATGAAGGCGGCATCTTAGCCTTGGCTTCAGATTTTAATCCAGGCAGTTGTCATACACAATCCATACCTTTATTAATGACATTGGCAACAATAAAAATGAAAATGACTGTTGAAGAAACAATTAATGCTTTAACAATAAATGCGGCAAAAGCCTTAGGCATAGAAGCATCAGTTGGTAGTTTGGAAGTTGGTAAAAAAGCTGATTTTATCATTCATAAGTATCCAACTTATAATTTCTTAGCTTATCATATTGGGGTATCAACAGTTGAAAAAGTTATTAAAAATGGTAAACTTATATTAGATAAGAAAGAATGTCAAGTGAATCGATAAATCAAGGAGGAAAGTATGTTAAAAGATTTAACAATAAAAGAATTTTTAGAACAATTAGCTTCAAGTGAACCGGTACCAGGCGGCGGCTCAGTAGCGGCATTATCATCTGGTCTTTCAGTTGCTCTTGTTCAAATGGTTGCAAATTTAACCATTGATAAAAAAGGGTACGAAGCAGTTAATGAAGAAATGAAAAATATTAAAGCGGCAGTTGAGCCAAAGATTAATGAATTTATGGATCTAATAGATAAGGATGCCAACTCTTTTAACGCAGTAATCAAAGCATTTAAAATGCCTAAAACAACTGAAGCTGAGAAAGAAGTTAGAAAATCAGCAATTCAAGAAGGCATGAAATACGCGGCAAAGGTACCATTAGAGGTAGCTGAGTCTACAGCAAAATTATTTCCGTTGATAGAAGTAGTTGTTGAAAAAGGTAATAAAAATGCTGTAACAGATGGACTCGTGGCAGCAATGATGGCTCGTACTGCTATTAAAAGTGCTTTATATAATGTGAAAATTAACTTAGGATCTATAAAAGATGAAGGTTTTGTAAATAATTACTCTAAAAAAGTTGAAATACTTGAAAATGAAGCGGATTCAATTGTTAATAAAATTTTAAAGGGCGCTTCATTATAAAATAGAATAAGTACTGTTTAGGGGGAAAAATGGAAAAAATTATAATAACAGGAAAAGATATAACACTGGAAAGTTTAATTCAAGTGGCAAGACACCACGTATTAATTGAGTTAAGCTCAGAAGCAATTCAAGAAGTTAAAGAATCAAGAAAAGTCGTTGATGATTTTGTTAAGAAAGAAGAAACAGTTTACGGCATCACAACGGGTTTTGGAAAGTTTTCTGATGTTGTTATTTCTGAAAAAGATACAGCAAAGCTTCAGGAAAATCTAATCATAACCCATGCTGTTGGTATGGGTAAAGATTTTAAAGAGGAAGTTGCGCGAGGGATTATGTTATTAAGAGTGAATAACTTGGCTAAAGGTTTCTCAGGTGCACGATTAAAAACTGTGGATACCTTAGTTCAAATGTTAAACAAAGGTGTTACACCTCTTATTCCTGAAAAAGGTTCTCTAGGGGCTAGTGGCGATTTAGCACCTTTATCTCATATGGTTTTAGTGATGATTGGTAAAGGACACGCCCTTTACAAAGGCGAAAAATTAACAGGTGCAGAAGCTATGGCAAAAGCAGGGATTGAAACGATTACCCTTTCTGCTAAGGAAGGTTTAGCTTTGATTAATGGTACACAAGTAATGACGGCTGTTGGAGGTATTGCTCTTTATGATGCTAAAAAGTTAATGGCTGTTGCGGATATATCTGCTGCATTGACAATGGAAGGCTTAAGAGGAATCATCGATGCATTTGATGATCGCCTCCATCAAGTAAGACCTCATAAAGGACAAATTAATACTGCTGCGAATATTAGAAAAATATTAAAAAATAGTGAACGCATTACTCACCAAGATGAATTACGGGTTCAAGATGCTTATACACTTAGATGTATACCTCAGATTCATGGTGCAAGTAAGGATTCTTTAGAATATATTGAGAAGAAAGTAATTATTGAAATGAACTCAGTGACAGATAATCCAATTATTTTTAAAGATGATTTAGAAGTTATTTCTGGCGGAAATTTCCATGGACAGCCAATGGCTCTTATTTTTGATCATTTAAAAATTGCATTAGCAGAAATTGCAAATGCTACGGAAAGAAGAATTGAGCGATTGGTGAATCCTCAATTAAGTGGATTACCTGCATTCTTAACAAAAAAAGGTGGATTAAATTCAGGCTTCATGATTACTCAATATTCAGCAGCTGCCCTTGTAAGTGAAAATAAAGTGCTGGCCCATCCAGCCAGTGTGGATTCAATTACGTCTTCGGCTAACCAAGAAGATCATGTTTCAATGGGAACTATTGCTGCAAGACAAGCTTTTGAAATTTTAGAAAATGTTCAAAACGTAATATCAATTGAGCTATACGCTGCTTGTCAAGCCATTGATCTCCAAGAAGATATGGCCTTAGGAGAAGGCACACAAATTGCATATGAGGAAATCAGAAAAGTTATAGACTTTTTAGAAGATGATCGAGAGTTAAAATATGATATGGATGCTTCATTAGAACTAATAAAATCTGAAAAACTGCTAAATAGTGTTGAAAGTAAAATTGGAGATTTATATAAGAACTAAAAATATCTTTCAAAGATAATAGGTGTTCTCTTGTGAGGGCACCTATTTTATTTTAAATTAAAGTTTAATCAGTGTAAAAAATGGTATCATTAGTTTGTAGGCCAATTATTTAAATTTTGGAGTCAATATGGGATTATTAAAGAAAAATATAAAAGGAAACATACATAAAAATACATTAGAGTTAATCTATTTATTACTTATGGGGTTTAGCGTTTTGACACTTGTAACTAACTTAATAAATAATAGACCTTTTAACGTGTACGGGATGTCATTGGCATCTACTTTTCTATGCTTAATACTCTATTATTTATCTAATAGAAAGGGAAAAATCTATCAAGCAAAAATACTTTTTTTAGTTGTTTTTAATATTCTATATATACCCTATGCCTGGCTTACTTCTCCAGGAAGTATGAGTGCTATGCCGCTCTTTTCTCTCTTTATCATTATGTTAACGATGATTTTTGTTGAAAAAAAGTGGGAGATTATATTTCCTATAATAACTATTCTTGAATCATTGTATTTGTTTTATTTTGAAATGATCAATCCTAATTATTTTGAAACTTTCTTGAATGAGCAAGTTCGCTTACAAGATTTGTCGCTAAACTTCTTGATTTTAAGTTTAGCAATTATCTTAACTATTTATCGAATCAATCGATTTTATATAGAACAGCACAGTTTAGTCTATATGAAATCAGTAACAGATCAACTAACAAATGTTTATAATAGAAGATACTTAATGAAAGTCTTATTAGAAAAGAAAAGCAATATTCTTAACTATTTTAGCCATTATACAGTAGTTATGGTAGACATTAATAATTTTAAGTCAGTAAATGATATTTACGGACATCTTATTGGTGATGAAGTTCTAAAAGCCTTAGGGAAATTATTAAATGATTCTTGTAGAAAATATGATATTTGTGGTCGTTATGGTGGAGATGAGTTCATGGTGATTCTTCCCGAAACTGAAATCGCTGAGGCTTTAGTTTTTTGTGAGAGAATCGAAGAAAAATTTCTCCAAATAAGCAAAAAATATCCTGAGGTGGAATTTTCTATTGCCCATGGTATTGCTAATAGCAAAGAAAAGACTGTAAAAGAGATTATTAACTTAGCAGACGAGCAATTATATAACCGTAAAAGATTCTGTTAAGTTTTTAAATATAATGTTTTATAAGCGGCGGTAGCTGTGATAAAATTTAAACAATAATAGTAAAATATAAGAGGAGTGATATGAGTGAAGAGTGTAATAAAAATAGTAAATGATGTTTATTGGGTAGGTATAAATGATCGACATACACAGTTATTTGAAAATTTATGGCCATTAGACCATGGCGTAACATATAATTCTTATTTAATCGATGCAGAGAAAGTAGCACTAATAGATACTGTTAAGTCAACTGAATCTGTTAACTATCTTCAAAACATTCAGGATAAATTAAAGGGAAAAAAAGTTGATTATTTAATTATTAATCACATGGAGCCAGATCATACTGGCGCTATTAAAGAGTTATTAAATGTTTATCCAGATATACAGATTATTGGAAATAAAAAAACCTTTGGTATGTTAACTGAATACTATGGTATAGAAGAGAATTTGATTACTGTTAAACAAGGTGATACACTTGACCTTGGTTCGATGACACTAGAATTTCATTTAACACCTATGCTTCATTGGCCTGAAACTATGATGACTTATTTGAAAGAAGAAGGCATTTTATTCTCAGGTGATGCTTTTGGTGGCTTTGGTGCATTAGATGGCGGTATATTTGACGATGAAGTCAATATTGAATTTTATGAGAACGAAATCATGAGATACTTTACAAATATTGTTGGGAAGTACAGCAACATGGTATTAATGGCTATAAAAAAATTAGCGGATTTAGAGATTAATGTTGTGGCATCAACTCATGGACCCATTTGGCGAACAAATCCTGGAAAAATAATTAACGACTATAAAAAATGGAGTGAATATAAAGCGAAAGAAGGGGCAGTAATCATTTACGGTTCCATGTATGGTAATACAGAGCGTATGGCTGATTATATTGCTAGATGTTTATCAGAAAATGGTATAAAGGATATACGTATTTATGACTCATCAAAGACTCATTTATCTTATCTGATTAATGAAATCTGGAAATATAAATATGTATTCTTAGGTAGTTGTGCCTATAATACTCGTGTTTTTCCTATGATGGAAGGCTTACTTAATACCATGAAAAACAAAGGTTTAAAGGGGAAAAAAGTAGGAATATTTGGTAGTTATACTTGGAGCGGTGGTGGCGTAAGCAACCTTAAGAAGTTTGTAGATGAAGTTGGTTGGGAATTAATTGGTGATCCAATCGAGTTTAAAGGCGCACCAGGAAAAGAACACTTTGAAAAAGCAGAAGCCTTATCTTGTATTATAGGTGACTGTTATGTAGGGGAAGAATAATAATTATCCTTAGCAGCGGACATTCCGCTGCTAAATTTCTATAGAAAAATAAGGAGTTATTATGTTTTTGGAAAAAGTAAAATCTCTTTTTTACCAGTATACAAATTATAATCTGTCAGATGAACAAAAAAAGGAAGTTAAGTTAAAAATTTTAAAATCTAATGTGAAACGTATGCGATTAATAGCATTTGTTTCAGTTTTGGCTGAAATAGCTTTGATTGTTTTTTATGATCTGCGAGTGATTGAAAGCATTTTTGATTTTTCCTTTGAGATACCTTATCAATATTTTTTAATACATTTATTTTTAGCTGTCTTATCGATTGTTTTCTTTATATTAAGCTATAAGATTCAACCTAAAAAATATGATGAAATAAAGTATATTTATTCCTTCTTAATGTATGGCTATGTATTAATATTCTTAAGCTGTTTAGCCTATATCACTGGACTAGATCAGTTGACTAGTAATCAAATCACTTCATTTATTGTTTACTATATGATTGCTTCGGTACTTGTTATTTTACCACCGCCCAGACAATTATGGGTTTATGGTATTCCAACTATAATTTTTCATTATTCAATTCAGTATTATCAAAGCAACGAAAATTTTGCGAAAATCAACAGTATTAATGGAATTCTCTTTGCAATAACAATGATAGCTGTTTCTATGATGTTTTATTATAATTTTTATTATAGTACTGCGAAGGGTATTTTACTTAAAGAAAAAACCAATCGGTTAGAATTTTTAGCGAATCATGATTCATTAACAGGCCTTCATAACAGAAGAAAATTTGAAGACAATTTATACAATGAGAAAGCCCATGAAAATAAAAATTTGATTTATGGTTTAGGGATACTAGATCTAGATTTTTTTAAGAAAGTTAACGATGAATATGGACATGACCGAGCTGATGATGTACTCCTTGGTATGGGTAAACTTTTAAAAGAGAAAATTGAGAAGAATGGTTTTGTTGCCCGTTGGGGAGGCGAAGAGTTTATTTTTTTAATCAAAAGTCAATCGATGCAATCTATTCTTAAACAAGTGGAAGATCTAAGAGCGTCTATTGAAAAAACTGATTTTAATGGTATTCATGTCACAGCCAGTATTGGCTTGACACGTATTGACAGAGTAAAGTTAGAAGAAATAAAACATTCATTCATTATTGCAGATAAAGCGCTTTATCAATCAAAGCAAAATGGTAGAAATTGTATAACAGTACAATAGAGGAGGAAAGGAATGAGTCAATTATTTAGTGCGTTTAATCTTAAAAATTTAACCCTTAGAAATAGAATTGTCATGCCGCCTATGTGTATGTATAGTGCGGAAAATGGTCTAGCGAATGAATGGCATCAAATACATTATGGCACAAGAGCTGTTGGTGGTGTTGGATTAATAATAGTTGAAGCCACTGCAGTACAACCTGTTGGGCGGATATCTGACAATGATTTAGGCCTATGGAATGATGAACAAAAAAATGCATTTGAAAAGATTGTTAAAACGGTAAAAGATAATGGTGCAAGTATAGGAATACAATTAGCTCATGCTGGTAGAAAAAGTGAAGTGAGTAATGATCTGCCTATTGCGCCAACCAGTCTTGCTTTTAGTGATAAATATAAAGAACCAAAGAAAATGACAGTTAAAGAAATTCAGAATGTAATTAAGTCTTTTAAAGAAAGTGCTAGAAGAGCAGATGCTGTTGGTTTTGATGCCATTGAAATTCATGGTGCCCATGGCTATTTAATCAATCAATTTTTATCGCCTTTAACGAACAAAAGAAAAGATGAATATGGTGGGTCTTTAGAAAAGCGAATGCGATTTCTTAAAGAAGTTATTAGTAGTGTAAAAGAGGTATGGCCTAATGAGAAAGTTCTTATGTTAAGAATTTCTGCTGATGAGTATGATGAAGCGGGTAATAGTATAGAAGATATGATAACAATTGTAGAAGGTGCAAAGAAATTAGGTGTTGATCTTATTAATGTTAGTAGTGGTGGTGTGATTAATAAATCTGTTAACAGTTACTATGGTTATCAAATACCGCTAGGTGAAAAAATAAAGACTGCTACTCAGATACCAGTATTAGTAGGTGGCTTAATAACTGATGAGAAACAAGGAGAAGAAATTATTAGTAATAATAGAGCTGATCTTGTTTATTACGGAAGAGAACTGTTAAGAAATCCATATTTTCCACTAACAGCAGCTAATAAGTTAACTGAAGACTTTAAATGGCCCGAAGCCTATAAAAGAGCAAAGTAAATTAAAGTCAAGACTCTTTATTTAGGAGTCTTGACTTTTTTTAGGTTACAGATTTTTTTGAATTAAAAGTGTCGGAAATAATGTATTATGTAATGATTCCACTGCTTTTTTAGAAAAGCGCTGATCAATTAAACAAGAAATTTTCATTTGAGAAGTGGTTAAACACTCAATATTTATGTCAAAGTCAGCAAGACATTTGAGGAAGGCGCCTAGGACTTCTGGATGATTATTGATTCCTAATCCAACAACGGAAATTTTCGAAAATCCAGTTGAATGATATAGTTGAGTGAAAGAATTTTCTTTATTGAATAGCTCACAAACAGCTTTGACTTGAGAAGAATACTTTTTTGAGACAGTAAAAGATAAATCGTAAAAATCTTTGGGGCTAAAGTTTTGAACAACCATATCAATAGAAATATCTCTTTTATTCACCTCATTAATTAACTGATAGGATAGATTCTGGGTTTTAGGTAGCTTTGAAATAGAAAAATAGGTAGTGTCATTGTCTACAGTGATTCCTTTAATTGTAAAATTTTCCATTTTATTCTCCTCCTTATGGATAATTGTGCCTACAGTGCTAATAAAACTTGATTTAATTATCAATGGTATATTAAATTTTGCTGCAATTTCAACAGCTCTGGGATGAATCACCTGAGCACCAAGTATTGACAATTCTAACATTTCATTATAAGTTATTTTATTAATTTTCTTTGCTTTTGAATAGTTATTTGGATCCATTGTATAAACACCATCAACATCTGTATATATTTCGCAAATCTCAGCATCTAAAGCAGCCGCTAAAGCAACTGCCGTTGTATCTGATCCACCTCTACCAAGTGTTGTGATTTCACCTATAGAAGTGATTCCTTGAAAACCTGCGACAACACAAACAAATCCTTGTTCAATGGCATTAAGAATTTTTTCAGTATTAATTTCTAAAATCCGTGCGTTATTATGTCTGTTGTTTGTTAGCACTTTACTTTGATGACCTGCAAATGACTTAGCTTTAATACCAATGGCATTAAGTGCAACTGTTAATAATGCAATTGATTTTTGCTCACCTGTGGATAGTAGCATATCTAATTCTCTTGGTGCCGGCTGTTGTGAAATACTTTTGACTAGATTAATTAGACGATTAGTTTCAGAACCCATAGCTGATACAACAATAACAATATTTAAATTTGAAGAGTAACTTTCTTTTATCTGTTTAGCAACAGATTGAATACGTTTAACGGTACTAAGAGAGCTACCACCGTATTTCTTAACAATAACGTTCTTAATAATAATCACCTCACAAAAATTTACAATAAAAAAATCCTTTTCAAGAGAAAAGGATTAAACTACTAAACATATTAGTCTTATCTATCTGGAATTAGCACCTAATTTAATAGGTTGCCGGATTTCACAGGGCCAGTCCCTCCATCACTCTTGATAAATACTTCTATTTAATTTTCTTAATATTGAGTATAATTAAGTTTAATACTAAAGTCAATAAAAAATACAACATTTACGAAAAAAATAGCATTTTAAAAGTTTAAGGATATTATTCTTGGGTATATTTCATGTAAGGCCATTGTATAGTAAGCTCTAAAAACAGACGTTAAATAAGTTTAACTGATTGAAAAAACTAATAAATGTGATATAATATTTTGTGATACTAAATATTATTTAAGGTGGTGGTTAATTATTGTTGCAAATCAAGAATTCGAAAATCATAGAATTAATTATTATATTTGTATTGGTGCTTCAGCTGGTGGACTTGAACCAATGAAGCAGTTCTTTCAAAATTTACCAGAAAATATTGGTTTAACTTTTTTCGTTATTCAACACCATTCTTCTAAGCATGTAAGTTTGTTGGATCGTATTTTGGCTAGAGAGACAAGTTTACATGTCAAAGTAGTTGAAGATGGTATGGTAACGGAACCAAACCACTTATATATTATTCCGCCTGGTCATTTGGTATCAGTTTATCATGGGAACATTTATTTTATTGAAGATAGAATGAATGATTTTAAGTTACCAATCGATCATTTTTTTGAGTCTTTAGCTATCGACCAAGGAGAAAAGGTTATTGGAATTATTATGTCCGGTACTGGTAAAGATGGAACAGTAGGTATGCAAAAAATACAAGAATATGGCGGCACCCTAATAATACAATCAGATAAAACTTCTCAATTTTACGATATGCCACAAAACACAGCAAAAAATACTTCAGTTGATTATATTCTTTCGCCTAAAAACATGCCTTCAAAAATTTTAGAAATCATTGAAAAGAAAAAATTGAGTTTTAAAGATGGCGGTTTCATATCCAACGAACACTTTTCTGTTGAGTTAATGAAAATTTGTCACATTATACGTCTTTGTAGTGGGATAGATTTTTCTCATTATAAAGAAGAAATGATTGCAAGAAGAGTTAAAATTCGTATGAGCTTATTGAATATTCAAGACAATAATGATTATATAAATATTTTAAATAAGAGTTTAGAAGAACGAATAAATCTCTTTGATAGCTTAACAGTTGGCTCTAAAAAATTTTTTCAAGATGAAGATATATGTGATGTTATAGAAGAAAAAATCTTGCCAATTATTAATTATAGTAAAAAGAAACTTCGTATATGGTCTGTTGGTTGTTCGACAGGACAAGAAGTTTATTCACTCACAATCCTTATATTAGAGTATTTAGCTAAAAATAATATCAGTTTAAAACTGAAGGTTTTTGCTACTGATATTGATGAATCCGCATTGAATAGTGCAAGAGAAGGAATTTATAAAAAAGAAGAGTTGCATCAAATTGATGAAAGAATTATAAATAAATACTTTAAAAATTTAGATAATGGTTTTAGAGTTTTAAAAGAAGTAAGAGAAATGATTGTTTTTGCAAAACATGATTTGCTTAAAGATCCACCCTTCTCAAATCTAGATTTGATTAATTGCCGAAATGTGTTAATGAATTATAACAAAAAAGCACAATACAATATTCTATACACATTTCATTATGCTCTTAACGCAGATGGATTTTTAATTATTGGAAGAAGAGAATCCTTAGGTAAAATGAATAATGGTTTTTCACCAATTGATGGCCAGTTAAAAATATTTTCATATAAGGATTCAGAATTATCAAATATGAACAATCGATTGACTTCATTAAAGAGTTATACCCTTGAATCTCAAAGGAATAAAATCAAGAGAGATGAAAAAGAAGTTTTATATAACAATCAACGATTGATCCATAAGTTATTAGAGAAACAGTTTGACTCTGGGGTTCTAATTGATTCAAGCTATAAAATCATTCAGATTTTTAATGATGTTCATTCTTATCTAAGAATAGCTAAAGGAAGATTTTCTGACAGTTTTTTTGCAAATATTTCATCTGATTTGGCTTTGATTATTAGTAATAGTCTTAAAGATTTAGAAAATAAAGAAGTAAATGTGATTGAAAACGAAGTCCGTGAAATGAATGAAAAGGATGATTTTTTACTTAAAATTAACAAAATATCATTTGAAGGTGATATTTTTTATCTTATTACTTTTAATTCAATTGATAAATCTAGAGGAGAATGTAGAAGAGTTGTAACTGATTTTAGCAAGGTTAAATTCAACGATATTTTAGAAGAACGCATTTCTTTTTTAGAAAAGGAACTTCAAGCGTCTCAGAAAAAAGTCATTCATAATGAGAAAAATGAGGAAAATCAAATATTAGATTTAGAAAAGTCTAATCACCATTTAATACTATCAAATGAAAAATTACAAACGATTAATGAAGAGCTTTATTCAATTAACGATGAATATGAAATAGCTTTAAAGGAACAATTTAAAACTTCAAAGGAATTAAAAATTTTATTAAAAAGTTTGCCAGTAGAAGCTGTCTATTTAGACAAGGAATTAAAAATTATTTCAATGAGTGACGGAATTTCTAAATATACACATCTGATTGAAAAGGATATGGGTAGGAGTATTGAGCACTTGGTTATTAATAAAAACTACCCAAGTCTTAGTATAAACCTTAAAAAAGTTTTAAAAACTTCAAAAAGAGTGGATCATATAGTAGAAAATGAGAAGAGTCAATTAATGTTTCGCATAGAAAAGTATCCATATGAGGAGACAACGGGTCTTATTATAATAATTGTTAACATTGATGATTTACTAAAAAATTTAAATTAAGAAGGGAGCATTTATGAAGGATAAAGGACATAACCTAAAAGAACAAAAACAAGAAGCGCGAGAGCAAGAGATTACGGAAAGATTAAATGTCTATCATGAAGAAATATATTTTCAGAACAAAGAATTATTAAGGGCACAAGAGGAGCTTGAGAAGAGCAAGAATTCATATCAAGAACTTTTTAATAATGCACCAGCAGCTTATGTTATCTACTCAAGTAACAATGAATTAATCAAATCAAATGCAGCTTTTTCGGCAATAGTGGGGCTAATGAATGAAGAAATATTAGGGGAATCTATTACAGACTATATCGATCAGGAAGACCAGGATAACTTCTATTTTCACAAAAAGAACGTATTAAAGGGGGATATTATTGATTCAATTTACTTAACTGTGAAAGGAAATAAGGTTATAGCTGTTAGCAATTTAATCAAAATTAACGATGAGAATCATATCAAAACTATTTTTATAGAGTTACCGAAATAGAAGGGGAATATTAGATTTAAAGTCTGATTATCTGGAGGTTTCATATGACAACAAGAATATATGAAATAAAAACTAAACTTATTAGAAACAAATTGTTAATTAGATTATCAATTGTTTTTATAGTAATATATTTGCTATTAAATATAATTTATTTTGGAGTTCAGTTTTCTGTTGCCTTAAATCGCTCAAATGATCTTATAGATCGGGAGTCTATTACTTTCGAGACATTCATTAATAATTATATGGATATTACAAAACAGAATCTTGAAAGCTTATTAATTAATTTCGAACGTTATGATTTACGTTATTCAGAACTAGGACAAGAGATTGTTGTTGAAGAAGTTAAAATACTAGAACGGTCAAATGTTTTCAGTGAAGTCTATTTAGTTGATTTCAAACACGATTTCATAGCAACGCGAGAAGATATTATTCCCTATGAACAAGTCGATGATTATAAAAAATTAGATAAAGTTTTAAGAAGTAATATAGTTTTTAATGAGTTACACATTTCTAACTTATTTGAAGCGACAGAAGAGTATTTTATTTTTTCAGTGCCTTATAATGATGAAGATAAAAGTTTACACGGTGCTGTCCTAGGAGTAATAAATAAGGAAAACTTTAAAAAACAACTGTCAGGTTTTTATAATTATAATGCTAAGTTAAAATATATTATCTATGATAGTAATAAACAAAGAGTTCTAGATAATCAAGTACCAGTTACAAATGTTTTTCCCTTATTTAATTATTTAAATGATGAGTTTATAGAAGAGAAGACTATAGATTTCAAAAAATTTGATACATCAATTAATATAGAAGAATGGTCATATAGTATCCAACCAAACAGTTTGCTTTTGTTTCAAAATTTTCATAAAGAAGTATTAAGTAATTTATATCTTTCTTTATTGATATTCGCATTTTCTTTATTTTTATTATGGAATATTTTTAATAAATACGAACGTGAGATTTATACTTTTTTCTATCATGGCTATCTAAGCAATATAAAAAAGAAGTTCATTAAGAATAAAAGTCAAAGATTTTATATTACAATTATTGATATTAATAATTTTTCTAATATCAATAGAGAATATGGGTATTCTACAGGTGATCAAATATTAACATATATAATCAAGGAACATGAGTTACTAAAAAAAGATAGGAATCACCATATGTACTACTTAGGTGGGGACAATTTTATTCTTGCTGCTAATTATCCTAATTGGAAAATTGCAAAAGAACGTTTTAAAGATATTAGAGAAGAATTTTCAAAAATGTTTTATGTGTATAACCAACAAATAATTGATTTGGATTTTAATTTTGTATTGTATCAATTTGATGTAGATTCATATAAAACCATTGAAGCCTTTGAAAAGCATTTAATGATGATTGAACAAATAATTAAAAAACGCTTTAAACAAAGGGAAAGAAATTTTCTTGAGTTTAAAAATTTCAGGTTAGTACAGACGATATATGGTAAACAAGAGCAAATGAAAGATTTCTTAGAAAATAAGATTAAAGAAAATGCTTTTATACCATATTTTCAATCAATTATTGATCTTGAAACAATGGCTATAGAAAAATATGAGGTGTTACTAAGAATAGATGACCGAGAAAGTGGCGAGGTTTTATCACCTTATCCATATATAAAAATTGCTGAGCAGTATGATATGATAAAGAAGGTAGATTACCTTCTGATTAGTAAGACTCTAAAAATGTTAATTGAAAGAGAAATTGAGTTACATCTTTCTTTTAATTTATCTAGTAAAGAGTTAGTAGATTTAACACACATAAAAAAAATCATTGATCTAATTGATTGGATTGGGTATAAAAAAGAATTAATAACTTTTGAACTGACTGAAACAAGTAAAATAAGTAGTTTCAAAGATATTATGCACACATTAAGATATTTAAAGAGTATCGGTATAAAAGTAGCTCTAGATGATTTTGGTACAGGCCATTCAAATTTTGAGATGATTAAGAATATTAATCAGTACTGCGATTATATAAAGATTGACGGGTTATTTATTAAAAATATTACTTCAAATGATTCAGATCAATTCTTAGTAACAAGTTTGGTAAATCTAGCGAAGGCTTATCACATGAAAGTCATTGCTGAGTATGTTGAAAACTCAGTGATTGAGAATTTCTTAAAAAGAATAGATGTAGATTTAGTACAAGGATTCTTTTATTCAGAACCGAAAGGTTTAGAGGGCATACTAGAAAGTGGTGATAATGTATGATTTTTGAAATTCAGCAAGAAGAAATAACGCTATCAAAAATTGATCAGATTAATAAAAAGCTGAATGTTAGTGAAATAAAAGATTTAAAATTAATCTTAGATTTTTCGAAAGTAAAAATAATGGATTCTGAAGGTATTTCATGGATTGTAAATATCTTAAATACATTAGATAGGAAAGGGATTACGTTGGAAATAATTAATGTTAAAAGTGAAGTATATAAAATATTTGAAATTACAATGCTTGATACTATTTTAAATATTAAGTTAGGAACTTAGATATGAAAAATAATTTGAAGACGAGTACTAGGCTGCTGTCTAAAAACAAAGATTTTAATGATAAATTTGTTAAACTTGTTGATGATAAAAAAATTCCAATTAATATAGACTATGATTTTGGATTAGAGTTTTTGACTAAAATTGATATCGTTATTGTAGATAAAGAATATTATATGGAATACGGGTTAGAGAAACTATATGATAAAACAAAATATATTATTTATTTGATTGATGAATCAGATTATAATATTGAATTTATTGAAGAGTTATATGCAAATTATGTTTTTGATATCTTTCATAGTAGTTTCATACCAGATGAAGTCGAGCGAAAATTATGGGGGTTAATAAAACTATTAAGTGAAGAAAATACGGATCAAATATTGGATATTATTTTAGATTCAATTGAAGACAGTATTGCAATAACCAATGATGAAGGGATTTTAGAGTATGTAAACAAAGGTTTTTTGAAAACAACTGGTTATGCGTTAGATGAGGTTATTGGTAAAAATCCAAGAGTCCTAAAATCTGATGGACATACACCGGGTTTTTATAAAGATTTATGGGAAACAATTACCCATGGCAATATATGGAATGGAGATTTTATAAACATTTCAAAATCTGGAGAGCTAATCTATGAAGAGGCAAGTATTTATCCAATTGAGTTAAGTAGTAGAAAATATTTAAAAATCGCTCATAATATAACAAAAAAGAAATTTTTAGAAAATAAAGTTAAGTTAAGTATGTCACTTGCAAAAAATGTGTTAGGAACAAGTGCACCAGTTAATTATCGTGATTCTCGTGTGAAGTTTGAGTATTTTGTCAAGTATATGAATGAACTCGGTGGTGATTTTATATGGTTTGATAAGATTGGTAAGAATAAATATTTTACTGCACTTGTTGATGTAACGGGTCATGATTTATCGTCTACCTTAATTTTGATGACAATTATCAATTTTATTAAAGAGTACAAAAATATAAGACCTTTAGCAAAATTAGCTGAACAGATTAATAAGTATCTAAATGATTTTAATGAAAAATCTGATATTGTGAAATTGATTTCTGGAATATTTTGTGTTGTTGATTTGAATGTGTCACAAGTCCAGTATATTAATGCAGGTCATCCCAGTGGTTTGATTTTTGAAAAGGAAACTTCCCAGTTGATTGAATTGAAAAGAAACACTTTATTGCTTGGGGTAAGAGAAGAATTGCCCTTTGAAGCCAGTATTGTAGGAATTAATGGTAAGTCAGACCTAATATTATATTCTGATGGATTATTAGAGTACTATTTGAATGATTATACTGAAATAAGCCCTGAAGCATATAAAAAGATGTTTTACCATGAAAACAAGTTAAAATTTTTAACTATACAAAAAGAGTTAATGAACAAAGACCACATAAAAGATGATTTGTCATTAGCCCATTTAAGATTTTAAACCATGGGAGAGACCAATGTTAATCGAAAAAAAAGTTTATAAAAATGTGAATAAGGAGAGAATAGAAGAGATTAGTGCTCAATTAGAAAAATGGTGTGAGTTTAGGCCGTATAATACTTTTGAAGTAATTGTTGTACTTTATGAACTTTATAATAATGCTATAAAGTATTCAGATAGACCAGTAGACGTTATTCTAAAGTTCTACAAGAATTCTATAGTAATACGTGTAAATGATCAAGGCGAAGGCTTTAATGCAAAAGAGCGTCTTAAAATTAACACATGTGACTTACAAAAAAATATTCATAAACCTTGCGGTCGGGGAATCTATATTGTAAAAGAGTTTGTTTCAGAGATTTACTATAATACTAAAGGCAATAATGTAATTGTTAAAATAAAAGCTGAGAGGTAATTTATTTTGTTTTAAAACTTACGAACGTTCGGAATAAAGAGAAGGTGGTAACCATTAAAAATAGGATTATGAAAGTAACATATGAGAAGTTTTCAAAAAAAGGTTATAGTTCGAGTTTAAGAGAAATTGCTAAGAAAGCTGGTCTGAAAAAGCAATCCCTTTACAATTATTTTAGTAGTAAAGATGAACTGTTCTCTGAAATGATTGAAAACGAAGTCCAAAAGCATTTTAATAGGAGAATGATTGATCTTAATTCTTATAAGGATTTAGAAGAAGGCGAGCAACTCAAAAAGATTTATATGTCTATTGTTGACTCTTATAGGGATATTAATAAATTGAGATTTTGGAAAAGATTACTCCTAATTGAAAATGAGAAATTATTATTAAAAACGAAACTTTTGATAAAAGAATATGAGCGGGACTTCACTATAAAATTGCGGGAAATACTGATACAAATTTTATCTGAAAATCCAGGCGCTGAAAAATATCTAGACCGTCTATTATTAAGTTATATGAGTTTGATTCATGGTGTTTTAGATGGGTACTTATTATATGGCGACGAAAATAATTTTGATACATATATTGAAGAAATTTGGCTTTTTTTCTGGCAAGGCTTGCAGTGCTATTTAAAAGAGGATATTAATCCTAAAGAATAGAAAGGAAATGATTACTTTATGAAAGAAGATTTATATTATGTAGGATTAGGAGCATCGGCTGGAGGATTAGAGTCTTTAGAAAAATTTTTTAAAAATATTCCTTCAGATACTGGCATATCTTTTATAGTTATTCAACATCTGTCACCTGATTATAAAAGTTTAATGAATGAGTTACTAGCAAGGTATACAGATATGGAGATTCATATTGCAAAGGATAGTATGGAAGCTTTGCCAAATAATATTTATCTAATTCCTCCAAGAACAAACTTATCTATTTTCCATGGCAAATTATTTTTGGAAAAGCAAAAACAGGAAAAGCATCATATTGCATTACCGATTGACCATTTTTTTCGTTCCTTAGCAAAGGACCAAAGTGAGAATGCTATTGGTATTATTTTATCAGGTACCGGTAGTGATGGCACCCTAGGTGTAAAAGCTATAAAAGAAGCTGGTGGCATGGTTATTGTACAAGATCAAGACAGCGCGAAATTTGATGGTATGCCTAGAAGCTCAATTAATACTGGGTTAGCAGATTACATATTACCACCAGAGCAAATGCCAGAAAAATTAATAGGGTTTGTAAATTATCCTTCTTTAGAAAGAGATTTGTTAGACGAGAGTAAAAATGATAATAGAAACTTAGATGATTTAACAAAAATCAATCTGATCTTAAGAAATTATTGCTCAATAGATTTTTCTAAGTACAAGAAAAATACCATGATTAGAAGAATTGATAGAAGGGTATTGATTAACCGTTGTCATTCAATTAAGGAATATATTGAACTGCTTTCCGATTCAGAGGAAGAAAAAGAGACACTTTTTAAAGAGCTACTAATTGGTGTAACGAATTTTTTTAGAAATAAAGAAGCTTACGATTCATTAAGAAAAAATGTGCTTCCAAATTTAGATTATAGTAAAAAAGAGATAAGGATATGGTCTGCTGGTTGTTCGACAGGAGAAGAAGCCTATTCGTTGACAATAATGATTAGTGAATACTTAAGTGTCAATAGTATCAATTGTGATATTAAATGTTTTGCT
Organism: Clostridia bacterium; assembly: GCA_035269305.1. GTDB lineage: Bacteria > Bacillota > Clostridia > Peptostreptococcales > Acidaminobacteraceae > DATFJG01. Next base: position 1,062 of record DATFJG010000143.1, on the reverse strand, counting down.
ACAGATATAGATGAAGCCGCTTTAGAAGTTGCTGGTTCAGGTATATATCCTGAGAGTATTATAGCTGATTTAGATTCTCATATCATTTCAAAGTATTTTATAAAAAAAGAAAATGGCTACCAAGTCAATGAGTTTATTCGTAAAAAAGTAGTATTTGCAAAACATAATTTACTAAATGACCCACCATTTTCCCGTCTTGACCTATTATCCTGTAGAAACTTATTTATCTATCTAAAAAGTGACTATCAACAGCGAATACTTGCTGGTTTTTACTATTCTCTTAGAGACAAAGGCTATTTATTTTTAGGCAATAGTGAGTCCTTAGGAAAAATATCAGATGCTTTTGATAGCATTGATAATAAGTGGAAAATATTTAAGTTTAAGAAGGGCTATCAACCCTCAATTAATCAGAAATTACATGTCACAAGTGGTGTGAACCATTTAAAGACTTATGAACGGGAAGTTGTTAAGTCAGATCGTTCTATGTGGTATGAACAATTGTTACTAAAGGCTTTACAGATGAATGTACCGCCATCTGTTATTGTTGATGAAAATGACAATATAATCCAAATATTAGGTGATGTATCAAAATATATGAAAATACAACCAGGTAGATTCTCTAATAAATTGTCATCAAATATTTCTAAAGGATTGGGTTTGTTTGTAAAAAATATTATTAGACGCTTAAAAGCAACAAAAGAAAGTCTAGTACTAAACAATATAGAAGGTTTAGATGATAGCGATTCTGTTATTTCTCTTAAAGGAGAAGTAATTGAAGTGAATCATAATGAATATTTCTATATATCTTTTTTAGAAAGTAAGCCATTACATCATAGAACACCTATAGAAATTAATATGACAGAAGATGAAAAAGACCGAATTGAAACTTTAGAGACTGAGTTACAACAAGCAAGAGAAGGCTTACAAGCAACCATTGAAGAATTAGAAACTTCTAATGAAGAACTCCAATCTTCCAATGAAGAACTTGTTGCGTCTAATGAAGAATTACAAAGTACTAATGAAGAGTTACAATCTGTTAATGAAGAATTATATACAGTTAAC
>DATFJG010000142.1:0-47744 GCA_035269305.1 Clostridia bacterium | reverse complement strand
TATCGCCAATTTTAAATACTAGATCTGGACCAAAACCTTCATTCAAGATTATTCCTCCTTTCCAATAATTCTTTTAAAATATTTTTTATCATTAAATAAATTTGTAAACATAATAACAAATTTTAATAATAACAATCCTATTACAGTACCAGCAATGTTGATATAGCTTGCTTTAATTGATATGAGCAATACAACACCTGCAATACCATAGCGTAAAAAGTACTTCTTTGTTGCATAGCTTTGTGCTTTGTTAGGGGTCATTTTAGCCGACTTAATTAATGTCTTTTCCAATTCTAAAAAATTGAGTATTCCAATAAGTGTACCGAAAATGACGCCTGCAATTAACTGAAATTTCTGATTTTCAATCATGATTAGTATTATTACTATTATAACGAATCCAGCGACAAATGTCCACTTGATTACATTATTTCTAGTTTCAGATAGTTTACTCATCTTTATCACTTCTTTTCTTAATATCTTTCATAGTATAACGATAAAGGTTTAAAAAAGCGATGATTACCCCTAGAATAATACCAATCAATAGAAAAGCATTCCTAGTATTTAGCTGATCATCTAACCATTTGCCACCGAATAAACCAGCAAAAATTGGTATAATCATAATCATTCCAATCTGTGTAATTAATCCAAGATTTTCATAATCCTTTAATTTTAATTTTGACAAAACCATCGCCTCTTTCTATTTACTTTCTAAATAATACATCAAATAGAGTTGATTGTCAAAAAATTAGCAATCAAATATTAAAATTTATTAACAACTAACTTTTTCTATTTATATAATTCAATAAACGAGTACAATTATGTACTCGTTTATATAATTATATTATTCTATTTTCATTTCTTTTAATTTTTCTGGTATAATAAGCTTTGCCTCTGTTAACTTTTTAACATCGCCAATGGTGAACTCCGGGTTAATTTCCTTTAGAACAATCCCCTCTTCTGTCACTTCCATTACACCCATTTCAGTAATAATTAAATCTACTTGGTTTTTAGCTGTTAAGGGTAATGTACATTCTTCAAGTATTTTTATATTCCCTCTAGAAGTATGCGTCATAGCGACGATTACTTTTTTCGCACCAGTTACCAAATCCATTGCGCCACCCATACCTGGTACTAATTTCCCAGGAATCATCCAATTGGCAAGATTGCCTTTTGAATCAACTTGTAAAGCTCCTAAAACAGTGTAATCTAAATGTCCGCCTCTTATAATCGCGAAAGATGTTGCACTATCAAAAAACGCTCCATTACTCTTTATTGTAGCTGGCTGTGAACCCGCATTTGTTAAATTAGGATCTTCTTTCCCTGATTCAGGGGCTATACCCATACCTATAAAACCGTTTTCCGATTGTAAGGTTACATCAATGTCATCTGAAATATAATTTGCAACAAGTGTTGGTAAACCGATTCCTAAATTTACTAGATCACCATCTTCAAACTCTTTAGCTACTCTCTTTGCAATAACTTCTTTCATTCTATTTTTATCCATTATTGATCATCTCCAACAATAAAATCCACAAAAATATGCGGCGTCATAACAAAATTCGGATCTAATTCACCAGGTTCAACAATTTCATCAGCTTGTACAATTACTAAATCAGCAGCCATGGCCATTATTGGGTTAAAATTTCTTGCTGATTTATCATAAATCAAATTGCCACTTCGATCAGCCTTTTTCGCTCTAATAAGAGCAACATCTGCTTTTAATGGCTTTTCAACTAAAAACTTCTTACCATCAACTTCTAATATTTGCTTACCTTCTTCAACAACTGTACCTATTCCAGTAGGTGTTACAACTGCGCCTAGACCTGCACCTGCTGCTCTAATCTGTTCTGCCAGTGTTCCTTGTGGTGTTAAAATAACTTCTAGTTCATTTGCATTCATTTGTCGTCCAGTTTCACGATTCGTACCAATATGAGATGTATAAACTTTCTTAACAAGTTTATTAACTATTAACTCACCATAATCCTGACCTTCAAATGAAGTATCATTAGCGATTAATGTTAAATCTTTTACTCCATTTTTAATTAACTCTTCGAGTAAAAGGTCTGGACTACCAACACCTAGAAAACCACCGACCATAATCGTCATGCCATCTTTAACAGATGCCATCGCTTCTGTAAGACTTCTCATTTTTTTCATCAAATCCCCCCTAAAGACCTATTATAAATAATATGATTTAATTGCTTCTAAAATTCGTTTTGAAGCATTGCCATCACCATATGGATTAATTGCATTTGACATTCTTTTATATGCGTCAAAATTATTAATTAATTCATTTGCCACCTTGAAAATATTTTCTTCTTCTATACCCACCATCTTAACAGTTCCAGCTTCTACAGCTTCTGGTCGTTCTGTTTCTGTTCTTAAAACTAAAACAGGCTTTCCCAGAGCAGGTGCCTCTTCTTGTATACCACCAGAGTCAGTCAAAATTAAGTAAGATTTATTCATAAGATTAGCGAATGGTTCATAATCCAATGGCTCAATTAAATGTATTTTTCCAAAATCTTGCAAATGTTTTTTTGCTAATAACCTTACTTTAGGATTCAAATGCATTGGAAAAACAAGTTCAACGTCTTCGTTTTCCAGTACAAGGCGTTTAGCAGCTCTAAATATATTCTCCATAGGCTCACCTAAGTTTTCTCTTCTATGCGCCGTTAATAAGACAACTTTCTTATTTTTATAATCAATTCCATTAAGAATTTCATTTTTGAAACTATAATCCTTTTCAATAACAGATTTTAATGCATCTATAACTGTATTACCTGTAATGATAATTTTATCATTAGAAATATTTTCTTTTAATAAATTCTCAATATTTCCTTTTGTTGGTGAAAAATGTAAATTCGCCAACCTTCCAGTCAAAGCTCTATTGGCTTCTTCAGGATATGGTGAATACAAGTCCCCACTTCTAAGGCCGGCTTCAACATGACCGATATCTATGCCATTATAAAAAGCTGATAATGTGGCAGATAATGTTGTTGTGGTATCCCCATGTACTAAAATCATATTGGGTCGTTCTTTATGTATGATTTCTTCTAAAGCCAATAAGATTTTAGAAGTGATTTTACTCAATGTTTGATGACTTTCCATAATGTCTAAATCATAATTTGGCTTTATATTAAATTTATCTAATACTTGATCTAACATTTCTCTATGCTGAGCTGTTACACAAACGCATAATTCAATCGCTTCATCTTTTTCCAAGGCTTTTACAACCGGTGCCATTTTTATAGCTTCAGGTCTTGTGCCAAATATTGTCATAATTTTTATTTTTTCAGACATCCTAAATCTCCTTATTCTACATCAGAAGTACGTTTAAAAGGTATAGCAACTATAATGAACACAAAAACTAAAGACAACAAGGAATCCATATATCGGTCTAATGAATAAAATATTGCTGTAAGCCCTAAGAGTGAAGATATTAAATAAAGAACTAATACCGCACCTTTATGATTCAATCCGATTTCTAACAATTTATGATGTAGATGTTCTTTATCCGCTTGCATAATTGGCTTTTTGTTTAAATATCTCCTTAAAATTGCATAACTGGTATCAAAAATTGGTAACCCTAATGCTAATACTGGTAAAAAATATGCAATGGCAGCTGCACCTTTAACGGCTCCTAAGATTGAGACAACTGATAAAAAGTAACCTAAGAACAATGCGCCTGAATCACCCATAAATACTTTTGCTGGGTTAAAATTATAAGGTAAGAAACCTAATGAGGAACCTGCTAAAATTACTAATAATACAGCAGTCTCTACTCGATTATTGACCAAAGCAATATAAGCTAATGTTAAAGAAGCAATAATCGCAGTACCTGCAGCTAATCCATCTAAACCATCAATTAAGTTTACCGTATTAGTAATACCTACAATCCAAAATATAGTTGCAGGTATTCCAAGAATACCAAGGTTAATATAGCCATTATTCCCAAAATAATTAGTAAAAATTTCAATTCGCACACCAAAAGCAACAACACTAATGGCAGCCATAATCTGTAAAACTAATTTAACAGTAGCCGGCAAATCATAAATGTCATCTAAGATGCCAGTAATTACTATTATGATTGCACCAATTGAAATACCCGTAACAATATTCTTTGGATAATTAGTGAAATAGAACATACTGACCATGGTAGCAATAAATATTGCAATACCACCTAATCGTGGCATAGGTAAGACATGAATTTTTCGATCATTTTTTGGATCGTCAACAGCATTTATTTTTCTTGCCAATACAATTGTTAAAGGTGTCAACAACAAAGCAATTATAAAGGCTAATAAGAAAGGTCCTGTTAGTACATTTATATATTTAGTCATATTATCTTCTCCTAATCAAACTACTCTGCTACCATTTTACCTTTTTTCATTGAATCTATCAACCTTATTTACAAAAAGTAATACAAATGAAAAATATTAGCTCTTTTTGACACAAAAAAACTATGCTTTATAACTAAAAAGCATAGTTTCTTATTAATTTTCTAATTAATCATATACATTAACGGATAGGAAGTCTTAAAAGAAAGCACTATCTAAATCTTAACTTAAATGGCTCGGTTCACTTTACTTCTTCAACTAATCCATTAGGTAACGTTTCATCATAATAAACCCAGTCGACAACTTTTAAAGTACGATAATTATTTGAGTCATCCCTAATGATGACTTCATCAATACCAGAGTTAATAATTAGTCGCTTGCACATAGTACAAGAGTTAGCCTCTTCTACATAATTTCCATCTTTTTTTTCTTTACCAACTAAATATAAAGTTGATCCTATCATTTGCTCTCTTCTTGCTGATATAATCGCATTGGCTTCTGCATGTACAGAACGACAAAGTTCATAACGTTCACCACTAGGTATTTTTTTTAGATCCCTATAACATACGCCTAAATCAATACAATTTTTTCGCCCGCGTGGCGCACCAGTGTAGCCTGTAGAAATGATTTCATCATTATTAACGATAATGGCGCCATAATTTCTTCTCAAACATGTTCCCCGTTCAAGTACTGTTTCCGCAATATCTAAATAATAATTATTCTTTTCACGACGATTCATCGAGTCAACTCCTTAAAATTATTTAGTTCCATATAAACGATCGCCAGCATCGCCAAGTCCAGGGACTATGTATGCGTGATCATTTAACTTCTCATCAATTGAAGCTATATAAATATCAACATCTGGGTGGGCATCATGTAAAGCTTTCACTCCTTCAGGACAACCAATTAGACAAGCAAATTTTATATTTGTCGCACCTCTATCTTTTATAAACTGAATAGCAGCTATTGAAGAACCGCCAGTGGCTAGCATAGGGTCTACAACAATTAATTCTCTCTCAGATACATCACTAGGCATTTTACAATAATACTCAACAGGCTCTAATGTTTCTGGATCACGATATAAGCCAACATGTCCTACTTTAGCCGCCGGTATTAAATCCAAAAAACCATCAACCATTCCTAATCCTGCTCTTAAGATAGGAACGATACCAACTTTTCTACCGCCAATTATTTTTGATGTTGTCTTACACACTGGCGTTTGCACTTCAACCTCAACAAGAGGAAAATCTCTAGTAACTTCATAAGCCATTAATAAAGAAAGCTCTTTTACTAATTCTCTAAACTGTTTTGCACCAGTATTTTCATCCCTAATTAAAGTGATTTTGTGCTGAATCAGCGGATGATTCATCTCATAAACATTTCTCATTTTTACCCCTCTCGTTAACCTTCTATAGCCATTATTTTATCTACTCTACGTTTGTGTCTACCGCCTTCAAAAGAACTATCAAGCCAAGCTTTAACTAAATCAATTGCTAAACCCTTACCAACAACTCTTGATCCGAAAGCTAAAACATTTGCATTATTATGCATTCTTGCCATGCGTGCACTAAATGTGTCACTAACAACTGCAGCTCTGATACCTTCTACTTTATTTGCTGCCAAAGCAATTCCTATACCGGTACCACAAATAACAATGCCTAAATCTGCTTCCTTTGATTGAACAGCTTCTCCAACAGCCCTTCCATAGTCCGGATAATCTACCGATGCCGTTGAATGGGTTCCAAAATCTAACACTTCAATTCCTCGTGATTTCAAAAATTCCATAACATCTTCTTTTAAATCATAACCGCCATGGTCACAGCCAAAAGCTATTTTCATGAAACACCTCCATAAGTATTCTATACTATAAATTTATTGTTTTATAACCTGCCGACTTTCTCAAACGATTCATAATTGCATGTCCTATACCAATTAATTCAAAGGATTCTGAAATCACAATATCCACAGATTGCTCATCAAAGGTCCTCAAAGCTCTAAATAGATTAGAGCCAATTTGATTAAAATTATTTTGGTCACCAAGAGAAATCCCATAATATTGATCAAAGGATTTTACAAAAGATTTGCTACCCATAAAACCAACTTTTTTATCTGAAAAATCATTTTTAATTATGTTCTCTATATTTTCAATACTTCCTGGTGAGGAATCAAAATTTTCCAGAATATAAACTTCTGCCTCCGGTGAATAATGAACATATTTCATTCCAGGAGATTTTGGAATTAACTCTAGATTTTTTAGTGCCTCATCATAAATAACTGAAGGGATGACATTTCTTAACTCTTCAATAGTCACGCCGCCTGGTCGTAAAATAGTTGGTTGATCAGAGGACATATCTAGAACCGTCGATTCTAATCCCACTTCACAATTACCACCATCAATGATACATTCAATCTTTCCACTTAAGTCATCTATTACATGTTTAGCTGAAGTTGGCGATGGTTTACCAGATAAGTTCGCACTTGGGGCAGCAACAGGCACATCAGCAATTTCGATTAATTTTTGTGCAATGGCATTTGATGGCATACGAATGGCAACTGTATCTAAACCAGCTGTCACAGTACTTGGAACAAGATCACTACTCTTAAATACAATCGTCAAAGGGCCAGGCCAAAACTTACTGATTACTTTTTTCACAATGCCACTATAATCCTTTACTAATGAATCTAGCATCTCGATCTCGGAAATGTGAACAATCAGCGGATTGTCACCGGGGCGTCCTTTCACTTCAAAAATTTTAGTAATTGCCTCTTCATCTAATGCATTACAACCTAACCCGTAAACCGTTTCAGTTGGAAAAGCAACAAGACCGCCTTCTTTTAAAACCTTTGCCGGATAATTTAGTATTTTGTTAAAATAATTTTCTTGATCAATCTTTATAATCTTTGTTTCCATTTTTTACACCTCATATGAGTACTACTTTCTTTCAAATGACCACTTTAACATTGATGGTGTTAAAAGTGTTGTCGATACAACCATTAAGATTGTTATTGCCATCATCTTCTGATTAATGATACCTAAGCTTAATCCTAAATTTGAGATAATAATTGCCACTTCTGCTCTTGGAACCATACCAATGCCAATTTGTAGTGATGCATTTGTTCCAAAACCTGAAAACTTTGCTCCAAAGCCACTACCAATTATTTTCGCTAAAACAGCTACAATTATTATAAAAGACCCCATACCAATAACAGAAAAGGCTAATTTTAAATCCACACCCATACCAATAACAACAAAGAAAATTGGCACGAAAAATAAACTGGCAATTCTATTAATCTCATAGGTTATATTATTTCTATATTTGGTCATAGAAAACAATACGCCAGCAAAGAATGCACCTGTAATAGCAGCCACACCTAACTCTTCAGAAAGAAAAGCCAATAATAGGCATACAATTAAAGCAAGGGATACCATCTTCTCATCAATTTTTATTCTATTATCTATCTTAATCAATATATATCTCAATAGTTTTCCTAAAATATAAACAATTAGGAAAAACATTAATATTTTACTAATTACCATGGTTAAGCTTGAACCAGCTGTTGGTTTTAGGATGCCAATAGATAGTGTTAGCATAATAATACCAGCTACATCATCCATTATAGCCGCACCTAAAATGGCAACCCCCTCTTTTGATCGAAGATGTCCAATCTCTTTTAGTGTCTGAACTGAAATGCTTACACTTGTTGCTGTGGAAACAATTCCCATAAATATACTTGATTCAAAATCCTTTGTTATCAGATACATGGTTGAACTAACCAAGACACCCGGTACCAAAACACCACCTAATGCAATCAATGATGACGAACGACCTGAGTCTTTTAATTCATCTATATCTGTTTCTAAGCCAGCTATAAACATTAAAAAGATTACACCAATCTGACCAATCTCTTCAATTGTGTTTGTTTTAGTCATTAAACCAGCACCTAAGATGATCCCAACAATGATTTGTCCTAAAACTTCTGGTTGATTCAATTTTTTAGCTAGCATGCCACCAAGCAATGCTAATAATAAAATAATTGCAATATCAAAAATAAAGATTAATTCACTATTCATTCAACACATCCTTTCATCTAAATAAAACTCTAAAAGTCCCATTAGTATGAATCTATGTTGTATTTCTTAAACTAATCACCATTATAACCGACTCCTTTTTTTATCTTTACATAGTATACCCCTTTAATAGTTTTATATCAAGGCCTATTAAGAAAAAGTGTAAAGATAATGCATAAATAATTATATCTTGTTAAATGTTTGACATTTTATTTTCGGTTACGAATCTATATAGTGGTATATTTGATTTTGTACCACTATATAGTAACTAACCTTTTTCCAATTGTTATCATTTTAACAATATAAAAAGCTCTTCATATTTTATGAAGAGCCTCTATTGATTCTATTGATTAATTTTTTTCAAGTTCTCTGCCTGGTAGTATGTTGCAACTGTATCGATCATTTCATCAATATCCCCATCCATAAATGCATCTAAGTTATGCATTGTAACAGGTACTCTGTGATCAGTAATTCTACCTTGAGGAAAATTATAAGTTCTAATTTTTGCGCTTCGATCGCCAGAACCTACTTGACTTCGCCGTTCTTCTTCAATCTCTTTATTTTGTTCACTTAATTTTAACTCATATAATCTAGCTTTTAAAACACGCATAGCCTGATCCTTATTTTTATGTTGTGACTTACCATCTTGACAAGATACTACTAAACCTGTTGGTTCATGGGTAATTCTAACAGCAGAATCAGTTGTATTTACACTCTGTCCACCATTGCCTGATGATCTATAAGTGTCTATTCTTAAATCATTCATATCAATTTCTATTTCAACATCATCAACTTCAGGCAATACAGCAACTGTAGCAGTAGAAGTGTGAATTCTGCCACTAGATTCAGTATCAGGTACTCTTTGTACTCGGTGCGTTCCACTTTCATACTTCAAGCGAGAATAGGCCCCTTTACCTTCGATCATAACAGAAGCTTCTTTTATTCCACCGACACTAGAAAGTCTAGTATTCATCATTTCAATACCCCAGCCTACTTTCTCAGCATATTTAATATAAAGTTTAAGCAGCTCCGAAGCAAATAAACCTGCTTCATCGCCTCCAGCGCCAGCACGGACTTCTAAAATTACGTTTTTATCATCATTTGGATCTTTAGGTAATAACAACATTTTTAGATCTTCTTCTATCACTTCTAATTTTTCGCTATTTTCGTCTAACTCCATTTTGGCTAACTCTTTAAATTCTTTATCATTACTCTCTCTTAATATATCTTTTGCTTCATCAATTTCTTCTTTAATTTCTTTATACTCTCTATATTTTTCGACAATTGGTCTAATTTCAGTATGTTCTTTAATATACTCCTGAAATTTTACTTGATTGTTTATTACCTCGGGATCCGAGATTTTCTTATTTAAATCCTGGTATTGTTTTTCTATGAACTCCAATTTATCAAACATATAACACCTCTTTCATTTATTTATGGTATCCTAATACCACTCTATCATGTTTCTGTAAGTCTTTTATGATTTCAATATGATGAAAATCATTCTTCAATATTTTTAAAACATCAATACCCTGATCATATCCAATCTCATAAGCTAATAGACCATCTTTTTTTAAATAGTCTACACTTTTCTTTGTAATCTCTCGATAATACTCTAGACCATCTTCTCCACCATCTAAAGCTAACATAGGCTCATAGTCTTTTACTTCCCTTTGTAATTCTAGAATATCCATTGATGGTATATATGGTGGGTTCGATACGATTATATCAAAAGATTCCTCTTCTGTTAAGTCCTCAAATAAATTGCTTTCAATGAAAGTTATTTGATCTGCTACATGATTTTTTTTTGCATTCAGTTTTGCAACACTTAACGCTTTCCGGGATATATCTAAAGAAACGATTTTAGATTTTTTTAGAAATTTCGCCAAACTTACACTAATCGCACCGCTACCCGTTCCGATTTCCAAAATTTGTAAGTTTGATTCTTTTTTAAACCTAGAAATAATTTCTTCTACTAAAATTTCAGTGTCTTGTCGTGGGATTAAGACATTTTCTGTTACAATAAAGTTTAATCCCATAAACTCTTCGCTGCCTATTATATACTGCAAAGGTTTGCCTTCTAATCTTTTATTCACTAATGCTTCTATTTCTACTAGCGCTTCTTTTTTTATTGTTTCGTTTGAATTTAATATTAAATCAATTTTTTTTAAGCCACAAACATACATTACTAATAACTCTATTTCTTTTCTTGGAACATCAGATATTTCTTTAAACTGATGAAAGCCATACTCTAAAACATCGTTAATTGTCATTGTCTAAAGCTCTTTTTAAGGCTTCTAAAGCAACTTCTAATTGCTCATCATCTGGTTCACTCGTTGTAATCTTTTGCATCATCATTCCAGGATATGAAATTATTTTAAATATAATATTATCACTTTTACCTGCAAGTTTAATAATCTCATAGGAAAACCCTGCAATTAAAGGTAATAACATTACTTTATACATTACTCGTAAAGCAACAGACTCCCAACTCAAGAAAGAAAAAATAAATATACTCGTTAATAATACAATTGCTAAGAAATTAGTACCACATCTTGGATGCAAACGACCAAATTCTCTTGCATTTTCTACAGTTAAATCTTTTCCACTTTCATAAGTATATATTGACTTATGCTCAGCACCATGGTATTGAAATACCCTTTTGATATCTTTCATATGAGAAATGAAGGCTAAATAAGTTACAAAGATTACTATCTTCATTATCCCTTCTAGTGCACTTAGTAAGATTCGATCATTAGTAAAGTACTTAAACAAGTTGCTTAAATAAGTTGGTGCCAATCCAAATAATAAGAAAGCAAGAACCAATGCCATCACCATAGAAATCCCTACAATGATATTTTCAGCCTTATCACCAAATTTATCATATACCCACTTATCAAAATTACTCATTTCATAAGCTTCATCTTCTTCAGCAAAATACTCCGCTGAGAAAGATAATGCCTTTACACCAACAATCATGGACCCAACAAGGGCTACCATACCTCTTAGTATTGGTATCTTAGATATCCTTTCATTATTTTTTATCAATTTATCTTGAAAAACAAACTCTCCATCACTTTTACGAACAACGATAGAAATTTTATTTTTTGCTCTCATCATCACACCTTCAATAAGGGCTTGACCACCTACTGAAATTTTTTCACTCATAACTAAACCTCCTTAGTTATTGTTTATAAGTTTATCATAGCATTTTCCACAAAGCGATTCATACTCTACCTTATTCTCTCCATCAATTGCCACTTGTGCACCATCTGATACAAATTCGCCATTTACTTTTCTTGCATTAAATAGAGCTTTTTTGCCACACCTGCAAATAGTTTTTAACTCTTCTATCGAATGGGCTAAAAGTAAAATTCGTTCGGACCCTTCAAAACCATTCATTTTAAAATCCGTTCTTAAACCATAGGCTATAACCGGTATATCTAATTTAATAGTAATATCAAATAATTCATCAATTTGCTTCTTTTTGAAAAACTGAACCTCATCTGCTAAAATGCAATCAATCGGCCCCTTATTTTCTAACCATTCTTTCACTTCATTATATATATTTGTTTTGTTCTCTACAATCATATCGATTTTTTTGTCAATACCTAATCTTGAAACAACTCTATTATCACCTTTTGTATCAATTTCTGGCTTTATTACAATTGATTCCATGCCCCGCTCTTTATAATTATAAGCTACTTGCATAAGATTAGTAGATTTTCCACAGTTCATTGCCCCATATCTAAAGTATAATTTCGCCATAGTTACTGCTAATCGCAGTTTTCACCTCAACTTTCTTAATATAAAAAATAGGTTAGGAACCTCCTAACCTACCAAATCCATACTATTCAACATCTGTTCCATATTTCTTTCTAAATAATTCAGCTCGTCCGTCTTTCATGCCTGACTTCTTAGCACCAGTATAGAAAGGATGACATTGAGAACATACGTCTAATCTTATGTCTGCACCTTTTGTTGATCTAGTAGTAAATTGATTCCCACAAGAACAATGTACATCTACCTCAGAATATTCTGGATGAATTCCTGCTTTCATATTTTTCACCTCTTTCATAGCTATTTTAATTGAACTCTATTTAATAAATAATATCAATTTGAATCGTCAACTTCAATATTATAACATGCTTTTAAAAAATAATCAAATGAAAATCATAAAGAAAATGATTCAATAAATTCTCTATTGGTTTTTGTTTTTCTTAAACCATTAATTATTTTCTCCGTTGTTCTTGTTGTTGAGCCACTAGCATAAGCTCTTCTCATTTGCCATACAACTTCTAATTCTTCCTCTGATAATAACAATTCTTCTTTTCGAGTACTTGATTTATTAATATTAATGGCAGGGAAAATTCTTTTTTCAGATAATTCACGACTAAGTGTTATTTCCATATTCCCTGTACCTTTAAATTCTTCAAAAATAACATCGTCCATGCGAGAGCCTGTATCTATTAAAGCCGTAGCCAATATTGTTAGACTACCACCTGCATCAATATTCCTTGCAGCGCCAAAGAATTTTTTCGGCATATGTAATGCTGCTGGATCAAGTCCACCTGAAAGTGTTCTCCCACTTGAAGGAATCACTAAGTTATAAGCTCTAGCCAATCTCGTAATTGAATCAAGTAAAATTACAACATCTTTCCCATGTTCTACTAAGGCTTTTCCTCTTTCAAGAACCATTTCTGCAACTTTTATATGATTTCTAGGCTCTTCATCAAAAGTTGAGTATATAATATCCCCATCAATTGTACGTTTCATTTCAGTTACTTCTTCTGGTCGTTCATCAATTAATAATACTATAATCTCTATTTCAGGATATTCCTTTGTAATTTGTTTAGCTATATTTTGTAAAAGTGTTGTTTTACCAGCTTTAGGAGGCGATGCAATCATTCCTCTTTGCCCTTTCCCAATTGGAGATATTAAATCAATCACTCTTAAGGCTAAATTGTCTTGAGTTGCTTCTAAAATCAAACGCTCCGTTGGGTAAGTTGGTGTCAAATCTATAAAATTTGTTCTTTTTTTTGCTTCTTCAGGTTTCATGCCATCTACTTCTTTAACATACAGCAAAGCGCTGAACCGTTCTCTTCCTTTTGGTTTTCGAGTGATTCCTCTGACCTTATCACCTGTTTTTAAGCTGAATTTTGTAATTTGTGAAGCAGAAACATAAACATCTAGATCACTAGATAAATAATTACTGAATCTTAAGAATCCATAACCTTTATCTGTTATTTCCAAAACTCCTTCTACTTCTCGATCCATTTCATCCTTATCATCTAATTTTTCAACAAAAGAATCAGGAATCTCACTATCATCATGTTTCTCCCCATTAATAATTACATCAATTAATTCTGACTTTTTTAATTTAGAAGTCTTCTTTATATTAAGACTCTTTGCAATAATCCGTAAGTCTCTAACGGTCTTTTTCTCTAGGTCACTCTTTCTCATGGTTCCCCCTTAAAGGTATCTTTTTCATAAGTGTTACATCTATATTACATTTATTGAACATTTTAAGTTAATTTGTTTAGTATCAGATTTTTTGTGGTATGATTTGAATAACTTAAGGAAATAATTTTAGAGCAGTAATATATCTGAGTTCTACCCTAATAATATAACATTAGTGGTATACATTCAATACTAAAGGAGAAAAATATGAAAAAAATAACTATTATTCTTATACTTATATTAATAATAGGTTCGGTTTCATATGCAAACGAAGTAGATAATAATAGTATAGATATTTATTATAACGATGAAGAAATCAACTTTGCAACAGAGCCTATTATAAAAAACAATCTGTTAATGGTTCCCATGCGACAGTTCTTCGAATCCTTCGATGCAAATGTTAATTGGATCAATGAAACAAGGCATGTACTTGCATATAAAGGCAATACTTTTATTAAACTTCAGATTGATGAACCCATTAGTTACAATAACGGAAAAAAAGTTACACTTAAATCACCACCAATTATTGAAAACAGCAGAACCTTAGTGCCTGTTGAATTTGTAGCTAAGACCTTTGATATGAATCTTAGTTGGAATGAAGACCGTAGCCGATTAGATATAAAGAATAAATATCGAGATAATATATACTCGTATCTAGGTGAAACTTTCTTCAAAAAGTATTATTTGAAAAATGAAGAAATTGAATTTTCATTACCACATAGTTGGTCTAAAGACTCAGATAATAAGTATTCTGTTAGTCATTATGGCGGCTTGCAAAAATATGAATTAACAATTTCAAGGGGTTATTTAAATGATCTTTCCCTCGATGAATACATTCTTAATATTCAAGAGAGTATTCAAAATAATAACTTGAATCAGATGATTTTTTCAAAAATATCTTCAGTTGAGTTTAATGATATACAGTTTAAAGTAATGCATGTCAGTAGAATTGAAGATGAAGATAATGAAAGTAAGAAAATTCTTTACTTCTTCGAATATGATGGGAAAGTATACCTTTTTAACTTTTCCTATGAAGGTGAAATTCAAAATGAAGACGCTGTTGGTTTAACTAACTTAATAATGAACTCATTAAGAATATCTACTTTAACTATTAATCGCGAGAAAGAACACTACCTTGAGTTTAAAAAGTTTTTTGAGCTTGGGATAAATTTAGAAACAGAGTTATATGCAAACATGGATACTAATAATGAATTTACTTTTGAAGGTACTGTGACCAAGGATTCTATTAATGAGTTGCAAGTTATTGTAGAAAAAAATGGCCAAAGAAAAATTTTTGATGTCCCTGTAGAAGAGGGTAATTTCAAAGAAAAAATTTATACACCATTTGGTCTTGGGAAACATAATATAACTGTCCTTTACAATGGCGATGTTAATAAAAATTACAATAATCAATCAATCATCACTTTAAATAGAGAAGACTCATCAGTTATTATGCAATTTAGTGTAGTAAACCTAGCTGATGATAATATACTATATTTAATTCCAAGTGAACTTGTTACTTCAAAAGATAAAGATTTAACTTCTGCCGCTAAAATAATAACAATAAATCAAAACAACTCATTTGATGAAGCAAAGTCTCTTTATA
This sequence comes from Clostridia bacterium, assembly GCA_035269305.1. Lineage (GTDB taxonomy): Bacteria > Bacillota > Clostridia > Peptostreptococcales > Acidaminobacteraceae > DATFJG01. The sequence goes on along the minus strand of DATFJG010000142.1, from coordinate 32,272 downwards.
AATGGATTTTTAACAATATTTCATTAGTAGAAGCAAATGAAATCACTGAAGAAACCCTTAATAGTAATGATCCCGTTGAACTAAAAGATTCAAAGGAAGTATTTGATACTTCTCAAGGATCAAAAATAGAACTTAATATTCTTTATACAGCACTATTAAGAAGTATTGATATACCAGCACGAATTACTAAAAGAGAAACAATTGATGAAGAGATTTTTTATCAGACAGAAATCTACCTTAATGGTAGATGGATTATTACAGATATTGCAACGGAAATGCTGACTCAAAATAATGATAGATATTCTAATACTATATATTATAATATTTATGATCAAAACTATTTTGAGCAATTTCAGTATGAAAACTCAAGCAAAATAATACTTGATTACTAAAAAGAGCAAAACAATTCTTAAAGAATTGTTTTGCTCTTTTATTAATTACATAGTTCTCAGATATTCTAACTCTTCATCATCTTTATTAATCCTTTTATAAGATTTTATTTTACCTAATAAGGATAATTCAACAATCAATAGCTCTGAGTGTCTCACAGTTTCCTCTAGATTTGAATACTCAGAAAACATATAGTATTTAAAACCTTTTCTCTTAGTATATTGATCTATAAGTTTCTTGAAATTTCTTTGTTCTTCAACTAACACTTCATTTAACTCATTAAAAACTTTTTGGTTAAGTACATACTTTCTTAAATAATTAATATTGTAATCTACTTTAATAAAACTATCATAATTATATAAACTATCAGTGATTATTTGCAATGTCGTTTGCCGCCTAAAAATAATATGATCTACAATACGATATAAAATATAAAGGGTAATAACACTTAATATAACCACGATACCAATATCTCTAGCTAGATATAGTTTATCAATAATTCCTTGTGGCATTTTTCACTCCTTATCCTTCAAAACTGTTATTCTAAATTTAATATTTTCCTTGCTTCATCAGGTGTTGCAACTTCTCTACCAAGCTCTTTAGCGATTCTAACAATACGTGCTACTAATTGAGCATTTGATTCCGCTAAAACACCTTTAGAATAATACACATTATCTTCAAAGCCTACACGTACATGTCCACCAAGTACAATAGCCATAGTAGCTAACGGCAACTCATGTCTACCAATACCGGCGACAGTCCAAGTTGCATCCGATGGAATACATCGAATCATATGCATTAAATCTTCGGGAGTACCAGGACAAGCACCAGGTACACCTAAAACAAAATCAAAATGCAAAGGTCCTTCGATTAAACCTTTTTTTACAAGTCTTAAACCGTTATTGATCATACCCCGTTCAAAAACTTCAATTTCTGGTTTTACACCTAAGGATTGCATTTTTTTTGCAAACTTCTCAATATATTCCTCTGTATTCATAAAAACATCTGGTCCAAAATTTGTTGTTCCAGTACTTAATGTTGCCATCTCTGGCTTTAAATCGACTGGTTGTAGTCGTTCTTCTGGTGTGTGCCAAACAGCGCCGCCAGTCGATGGTTGAAAAATAATATTTGATCTTTTTTCAACTTCTTCTTTAATTTTTTTATACACTTCATAATCTTGTGTCGGTTCGCCTTTTTCATCTCGTGCATGAATATGAACAATACTTGCACCAGCATCAAAGCATTCTTTACTTTCAATACCAATTTCTTCTGGTGTTAAAGGTAAATTCGGCTGTATTTCCTTTGTCACTTCTGCTCCTGTTAAAGCCGCAGTAATAATTAGTTTTTCCATAACATCCCCCCATAACTTCTTACTTTTTATTTTTAATCATTTTTAGCCGAAAAAAATCTTCTCTTTCTTTCTCCTCAAGGGTTTCTTCAATTTCTTTTATTAATGACTCATACCTTGGGATTCTAATTTTTTCTAAAGCGTTGGCTCTTTTTTTTGTTTTTTTAATTTCTTCGGCTAGCTTATAAACAGACGTTTCAACTTCTGCTAACTCATATATCATATACTTTAATTCATTAAATTTCAATACTGCATTATCAAAACTTGCATTTGTTCTATAAAAACTATAACTAGCGTGTGGTTTCTCCTTTGTATATCTAACTTCCGGTATTTCTACCCCCATTACACTTGTTAGAAGAATTCTATATTCTTTTTCTTGTACAACTGCTTCTGATATTTGCTCAACTTTGTTGCTTCCCATTAAAATATTAGCATTCTCTAATGAGTCATAGGCTTCGTTAAAACTTTTATTCATTTGACTTTGAATTTTTTTTGCGCGTTCGACTAAAGTCATCATTTCTTGAATCAATATATTCCTTTTTTTGTCTAACAATTCATATCCTTTTTGAGAAAATTCCAGGATTTCTTCACACTTCATCAAATTTGCTTTCGTTGGAATCATTTTTTTGGGCAAATTATCACCTACTTTTTAATATAATGCTTTTCTATTAGTTCATTATTCAATCGATCCAATTCTGAAGCTGGTAATATTGATAATATTTTCCATGAAAGATTTAAACTCTCGTCTATACTACGAAATTCTTCTCTCCCTTGAGAAAGAAACTCTTCTTCAAAGGCTCTACCAAATTTCATATACATTTGATCCATTTCACTTAAGTCATTCTCACCAATGATCTGAGCTAAATCTCGAATTTCTTTTACCTTTGAATAAGAGGCAAATAATTGATTGGATACATCTGGATGATCCTCTCGTGTATACCCTTCTCCAATACCATCCTTCATCAGCCGTGATAAAGAAGGGAGTACTTCTATTGGTGGATATATATTACTTTGTATAAGAGCTTTTGATAATACTAACTGGCCTTCAGTAATATATCCTGTTAAATCTGGAATTGGATGGGATATATCATTATTTGGCATTGTTAGAATTGGTAATAATGTGATACTGCCATTTCTACTGTTTAACATCCCAGCCCGTTCATATAATGATGCTAAATCAGAATATAAATAGCCTGGGTATCCTTTTCGACTTGGTACTTCTTCTCTAGAAGATGATATCTCCCTCAATGCTTCACAGTATGAAGTAATATCAGTCATCACTACTAAAACATGATAATCCTTTTCAAAGGCTAAATATTCTGCAGCTGTTAAAGCACATCTTGGTGTAGATATCCTCTCAACAATAGGATCATTTGCAAGATTAACAAACATAACTACTTTTTCACTGGCACCAGAATCTTCAAAACTTTTCTTAAAAAAAGCTGCATCGTCATATTTAACACCAATTGCCGCAAATACTACTGCAAACTTCTCCTGGTGCTCACTAGATATATTCGCTTGTCGTACAATTTGATCAGCTAATTGATTATGTGGTACACCATTACCAGAAAATATTGGAAGTTTTTGACCTCTAATAAGGGTTGTTAATGTATCAATAGCAGATATACCCGTTTCAATATAATTTTTAGGATACTCCCGGGCAACCGGATTAATTGGTCTACCATTAATATTGTAAGAACTATCAGAATATATTTTTCCACCTTTATCAATTGGATCGCCAACACCATTGAATGTTCTTCCTAAAATATCTTCATTAAGGTTCAATTCAAAAGCCTTTCCAGTAAAATAAATTGAAGCATTCTTATTAGATAATCCTGCTGTTCCTTCAAAAACTTGAATAACAACGTGATTGTCCTCTATTCTAATAACTTTGCCTTTTCTCTTTTCATTCTTTACATCTATTTCTACAATCTCACCGTAAAAAACATCATCAATTCCAGATACAAAAACAAGAGGGCCATCAATTTTGTCGATTTCTAAATATTCCTTTTTAAACTTCATTACTTCCCCCTATCGATATTCTTTTTCTAATGCATCAAAAAAACTGTTTATTTCAATCATTAATCGACCAATACCAATAATATCTTCATTAGGAATATCATATTTCATTTTAACCACTTGATTGAAAATTTCATCGTTCTTTATTTTTGACATAGGTATACCCATTTGAATTGCTTTTTTAGCACGTAAGTATAAATGATAAATTAACTCTAACATGAGGTGTTGTTTAGGCAAAGGTACATATGTGTCTACTGGATGAAAAGCATTTTGTTGTAAAAAAGCTACTTTTATAATATTTGCCATTGTTAGAATTAATCTTTGATCATCTGGTAATACATCTTCTCCAACCAATTGAACAATGTCTTTTAATCGATCTTCCTCTTGAAGAATCTTCATAACCTTACCTCTTAAGACAATTAAATCTTGACTTATATTTTCACTATACCATTCAGATAGATTGTCTATATAACCACTATAACTATCCAACCAATTAATTGCTGGATAATGTCTAGCGTAAGCTAGTTTTTTATCTAAGGCTAAAAACGCATTAACAAATCGTTTTGTATTCTCTGTTACAGGTTCTGAAAAATCTCCTCCGGCAGGTGATACGGCACCAATAATTGTAATTGAGCCTTCTGCATCTGAGAAAGTATTACAGTAACCTGCCCGTTCATAAAACTCTGCTAATCTAGAGGGTAAATATGCAGGATATCCCCCTTCGGCAGGCATTTCTTCTAATCGTCCAGAAATTTCTCTAAGGGCTTCTGCCCAACGAGAAGTAGAATCCGCCATAATTGCTATATGATAACCCATATCACGATAGTACTCTGCCAAAGTAATGCCAGTATAAATAGAAGCTTCTCTTGCAGCTACAGGCATATCTGATGTATTAGCAATAAGAATCGTTCTTTCTATGATTGCCTCTCCAGATTTTGGGTCAATGAGTTTGGGAAACTCATTGAGTACATCTGTCATTTCATTGCCACGTTCACCACACCCTATATAAACAATAATATCAGCATCTGACCATTTTGCTAATTGATGTTGTGTCATAGTCTTTCCTGTGCCAAAGCCACCTGGAATTGCTGCCGTTCCACCTTTTGCAATTGGGAAAAATACATCTAATACCCGCTGACCAGTAATTAATGGTTTAAATAATTTCATTCTGCTTTTTATTGGTCGATTTTTTCTAACAGGCCATTCTTGATATAACTTTAAATCATAGACTTTTTTGTTTTCCATTTCAATTATTACTATAGTTTCTTCAACTGTATATAAGCCGTTTTGCTTTACTTCTATGACTTCACCAGAAATATTAGGAGGGACCATCAGTTTATGAGTAATCAAGTTTGTTTCTTCAATAAGAGCGTAAATTTTTCCTTGTGATAAGTAATCTCCAACTGAAACAGTTATTTCTACGTTCCACTCTTTTTGTTGATCAATAGATAACAGTCCAATACCTTCTTTGATAAAATTATTCGAAATTTCATTGATTTTATTCAATGGTCTTTGTATGCCGTCAAATATGCTCCCCATAATTCCAGGTCCTAATTTTAAAGACAGAGGTTTGAAAGTTCTTTCAACTTTTTCCCCAACTCTAAGGCCTTCTGTTTCTTCATAAACTTGTATTGTTCCAATGCCTTCATCGATTGAGATGATCTCACCAATAAGTTTCTTTTTTCCAACCGTAACCATTTCTCTCATTTGACAATGTTCCATGCCATCTGCTTTAACAACTGGACCATTGATCATTACTACTTTTGAAATATTATTCATCTAAATCACTCTTTTGGTCTAACAATCCTTGTACTTGATTGCCAATAAATACTCTATTCCTTTGTACTATTGAACTCAAACTCAAATCTAATCTCATTTCTTTATTTTTATCCATTATAATAAGACCACCATTAAAATTTTGATCTGTTTCATAAAAACTTATTGCCTTTTCATTGAGATGCTTCTCAATGATTGACCGAATTTTTTCTTTATGCTTATAATCCTGAGAACACAACTCAATATTTAAAACATCAAAACTTTTTAGCTCGTCTTTTCCCTTAGTAATCAACTTTTCGATTAATTCATAGTATCCTTCTGTACCAATGAACTCTGATGCCATATCTAAAACGGCTCCATAGATCTTCTCAATTAATTTATTCCGTGCAGACAATATTTTTTCTTTTTGAGCCCTTTTTGATTCTAAAACCCTTAATTTTTTTTCGTTTTTAGCCTTTGTAACAAATTTATCAATATAATTTTCACTTTTTTCTCGTGATTTTTCTTTAAAATTTTCAACTTCAGATTGAAAAGATTGTTCAAGAGAATCTTCTAATTCTTGATATTCATAATCAATTTTATCAAGGACTATTTTCTTAAAGAAATTAACTTTTTCATCTATAGTAATCATCTATCACCTTCACAATCTACAATTTTAAACCCACCGAATCTCTTATATGATTATATATTAAGCTTTCTTCAATTCCTTCATTAAATCCAGGTATTTTTATAATCATTTTTTCCTTTAATTTTAGCTTTATTTCTAATAATCCTTCTTGGTTTGCATTATATAATGCCTGAGTAATCATAATTGTTCCTACTGAAGGGTCATTTATTAACGCTCTAACTTTTGGAAGGACTTCTTCTACATCATTAATTAATTCACCCTTAATCCCAGCCAATCTTAAACCTACAATTGTTTCTTTCTGATTTGCTAAAACGACAGATTTCATTTTTATAATCTCCCAAGTATTAAAATTGAAATGATTAGACCATAAATAGCAATTCCTTCTGCTAATCCAACATAAATTAATGTCTTTCCTAAAATATCAGGATCTTCACTGATAGCACCTAATGCCGAGGAGCCAACTGCACCTACAGCATTCCCAGCACCAATTGTAGCCAATCCAGTGGCAAGGGCTACAGCCATTAATCCTAAACCATTTACTTCAGCAGCCTCATGTGTTGCTGCATATACAATATCTGGTAATACTATCGCAATGACCATTAAGAGTAAAGGCATCAACAGAGCTAAATTGTACATTAAAGCTTTCTTTAATGTTTTTTTTGATCCCTTTATTTTTTTCGAGTCATAATATATTCCGGTAAGAATTGTTCCTAGTACAATCATAATTGCAATTAATAAAATTATTTTCATAAATAGCCTCCTACTCCAAACCTGATGGCTCAAACTTATAACCATCACCTATATAGTACTTACTAAAAATCTCGTAATACATTAATCTTAATCCTTGTATAAAAACTACCAAGCCTTCTAAGAATATTATTAGTAGATTACCTAAAATAAACATAGATACATTCCCAAATGTAGACCCAATCAAATCAGCCATTGTATGAAAGGCAATAAAAAGCCCTACATGATTCAGCGCAAAAGCGCCTACTCTGATAAAACTTAATGTGTTTGATAGCATGCTTAGAAAGGTTTCGATTAACTCAAATCCAGATTCAACATAATACTCTCCAGGGGATTCATGATATAAAAAATCTTCCTTCTTTAACTTATTAGTAATTGGCTCCTTTAACAACATAAGTACTATAGTAATAAAGACTATTATCGTTAAAAACTGTTGGTTAAAAGAGAAGCTTTCTAAAAATTGATTCGCTACTATTAGTAATAGTGCTGTATATAATACTAATCCTACAATCCCGTTTCTACCAAATACACCTTCTTCAACATCTGAATCTTTAAACTTATTAAAAATTGAATAAGCGAAACTCAAATAAAGCAATACAATACCTAATAAAACTGCAACTGTTAACATAGTATTAATATTCTCAATAGGTCTTATAAATATATCCAAAGGAATAACTTTACTTATAAGATGCTCATAACCAAAAAATGAATCGTAGAAAAACCCAAAAATCATTGAACTAATACCTACTCTACTTAATAACTCTCCGAACATTTTATTCTTCTGTTGTATATAAAATCCTGCTAATAAAAAAACTAGTCCTTGTCCTAGATCGCCAAACATTGCACCAAATAAAATCATATATGTAATTGAAAAAAATACTGTTGGATCAACTTCCTTGTAATTTGGTACACCATACATATAAACCAAACTTTCAAAAGGCTTTGAAAGCCAATTATTCTTCAGTTTCGTTGGTGCCTTCAGACCACTTTCCTCAGATTCTTTCAAATCTACAATAATATTTTTTTCGATTTTCTCTAATAATCTTTGACTTTTATTAACTTTGCTTTCAGGGATCCAAGCTGAACAATAAAAGAAATGATCTGTGACAGCTATTTTTTCTCCTAAAGATTCTATCTGCTTCTCCATTATCAATTTTGAATAACACTCTTTAATATCATCTATATAATTGTATTCTAAATTTTTAATTTTTTCTTTGGTTTTACTTAGCTCTTTTTCTGTCTTTAAAATTTCCTTTTTTAATTTATTTAACATGTCCTTTGGTTCAGCCAAATACTCTTCATCAAAGGGTATCTTTTCAAAATAAACTGACCTTAATATACGCTCTGTTTCCTTTTTTAAGCTCATTGGTGAGACAACTAAATAATAGTTTTTGTACTTTGGTACATCAATATGCATAACAGCTGCTGTAACATTTTCATAATTCATGCTCAATCGTCTTCTGTTTTCTTGTGAAAGTCGTCCAAACATTATATCAAAATACGTCATTGAATATAAGTCATCCAAGTTCACGCCAATGGCATCTAAAGCTTCTACGCATAACATTTCTTCTAATCTCGCGAGCTTTTCTTCAAGCCCTTCAATTCTTAAACGATCTTCTTCAAAAGTTAAATAAACTTCATTTATTTTTTTTTCAATCGGTATAAAATCATAACTTTCTTCACAATACTTCTTTTCAAATTTTAATGTCACATCCATATGTTGGCTTAATAGCATTATTTTCTCTTCAAGTTTTTTAAGATCTCTTTGCTCTTGATAGGTTTGAAGGTTTGACATTTCCAAAATTTCATCAATATTTTCTGTTGCCATTTCTAGAGTAAATTTACTTTCGTCAATTTGTCGAAAAACATCAATAAACTGCATATTATTTGCTAGTATAAATTCTCGCATTATTTGATGAAAATCATCAAAATGTCCAACAATATTCATCATTTTCATTGATTCAACCGACATACTTATCCCCCTTTCACTTCACGTACAAGTTTATTTTTTAAATCTTTTATACTTAAGCCATATTTAATTGATTCTAATATAGTAAAAATATCTCTCATCTCATACTCTAACTTATGCATATAACCAATTGATTTATTGATATTTAATGTAGATACTTTTTCAAGATCTTTAAATAATTGATAAATATATCGTTCAACATTTCTTTCCATTAAAAACTCAAAATTTTCTTCATCCTTAAATAAGAAACCATACTTTGAATCTTTTAATCTGTTAACTAATTCCTGAGTTGTTTTAGCATAACATAAACTTTTCAAATCTTTATACTTAAAATAATATCCTGTTAAAAGCACATAATTTAATAATTCTTCTGATGAAAAATTATAATATTTTTTCCCTCTATAAATCCACTGAATATTTAATAAATCACTGTTTTTTTGGAGAATTTCTAAAATTGTATTTCTTTTTTGATGTCCAAACTTTTTTTTCATTTCGTTATTTAAGCGATTAAAATAATGAATGTCTAAGCTCATTTCCATATAAAACAAACGGTCTTCAGATGATAGATGATAATAAAGAATCTTATAGTAATCTGTCCCTTTTAAGTGTTCTACAAAGGCTTCAAGGGTTTTAGCTGAACTCAATACTTTATAATCTAAATCTGAATATTTAGCATTCTCGAAGTTTTTATACAACATTTCAACAGTCTTATTTTGATTTAACTTCCTCAAATATTTCTTAATATGCTCTACTTCATAACGCATGAAAATAGCTTTAAAAATTTTACGGTACTCAATATGTAAAAAGCTTGTTATTTTATCATATTTTACTAAAAGATTTTTATAGAACAAGTTCTCTACAGAAGATAAGTCCTTTGCTTTTAAGTCTTCTAATAATTTCGAATAATATGTTTCTTCTAAAAAGTAATTTATGCAGGCTTCAACTGAATTTAAACCAATCAAGTTTAAGTAATCTTTATTAGTTAATAATTCTCTTTCTAACACTCTTATTTTAGTATTCAATGCCGCAAATTTTGCTACATTTTTCATAATAAGCACCTCAAATTATATGTTTTTAAGAATCTTCCTAAAAATCTTATGGGTTATACTATCGATGTTATTTTCTAGTATAAAATTTAACCGTTGTATTTCAATATTTGTATTACTATGAATAGTAGCAACTTCTCTTTCCAGCTCAGTATAAATTTTTTCTCTCTTTTCTTTCGTCTCAAGCCTTGCTTCCTTCATATACTCTCTTTCAATCTCTCTTTTTTTCTTAGCTAATCTTTTTTCCTGCTTGTCATATAAGGCTTCTTTGGCTTCAGTCTTTTCCTTCCCATTTTGATCTATTTCTAGAATGCTCTTTAATGTTTCTTCAATTTTAGCGGTTTTCATATTCTACCTCCACTCTATAATGATACCATTTTATTATATCTATTAACATATTTCCATAAAAAGATTTAAATAGATATAGACCGAATTAACTTCATGTTAATTTCCACTACTTATTAATAATATTTCAGAAAAATATGATAAAACATTACAATAAATATAAATATTATTACATTTTAAATGCCATTAGATGGTCTATAATCTTAAAAAAAACTTATAGATAAGTGAACTTAATACTTCATTATATTAAAGAATGAATAGATGGAAACACTGTAGAACGCCACAAAATAAATCATCGGGCACATCAAACAATTTTATAAAGATTCTACCATCCCCTAAAATCGAAGGTGTCATTGGCAGATAACTCGAAGAATCACTTCAAAGCTTAAGTGAATTAAGTTCATTTTATGTTAAAATCTTATACATTGCTAGTAAAATGCAACCCTATGCAAATGAGATGAATAATATAGATGAATTGAATCTTTCTATTGTTGAGGAAACAACTGCAAGTATGATCGAAGCTGTTCGAAATAATGTCATTCAAGAAGCAGAGGGAATATTTTAAAAAATAGAAGCTCTTTCGCATAAAATATACACCTTACTTGAGAAAACAAGAGCAGCTGTTAAAAAGAAATCTGAAAATAATATCGAACGCTTTCAGTTAGATCTATCACAGTAGAAAATTTATCGGCATTAAAAAAACAGGACTTAAAATCCTGTTTTTTTGATTACAATTTTTTACTATTCAATTATAATACTCCTTGCTTCAAATAACTCGTTGTTTAATTGAATGCCTGAGATAATAATTTGGTCACCAGCTTTTAAGTCACTTGCCTTAAAGTTGCTTTCAGTGTTAAAACCAACTTTAACATTTTCACCTGAATCTTTTGTTACCTCAATTAAATCTAGAGAGCCATATACTGTTTTAACTTCTCCCTTAAATCTTATTGTTTCCGCCGGCTTAGTGACAGACAGCTCAACTATTCCTAATCCATTAACTTTTAACTCAGCTAATTTATCCAAACGCAAATCATATATCGTTAATGTCTCATCTGTATCACGGTCAATCATTTCTGTTGACTTTAAAATATCATAATGTATTATTGTTCCATCATCTTTCAATAAACCAACACTAGAATTTTCAGATATTTTAATCTCTTTAATTGTACCTTCTACGATTGAACTTTTACCAGTTGACTCGACTTTTACAATATCACCATAACTTAAATGAAGTTTAACAATTTCGCCTCTTGAAACATTTGGATCAACGGTTTCTGCAGTACCAGTAATGATTTCACCATTATTTAATTCTACCCTCACCATTTTGTCCGTCCCAATAGGTCTAATTAAGACGCCAGTTAAAACCTCGTTTTCACTAAAGCCTTTAACAGTCATAGCGTACAGTCCATCATATCCAACAGAAACTTTATCACCAGTTGATAAATCGAGGATATCACTTTCACCGCTGTTAACTGATACTTTTGTTACATCAGTAACTTTATAATATTGACTGTCACCACTTTCATCTTTAATCGCTAATACTCGATAACTTTCATTTGCCGTTACAAATTCTTTAGAAATCTGAGTAATCGTTCCTTTAATCTGGTCATAAGTTTCAGTAACAGTAATGCTTATAATGCTATCATCTCTTGATTCAAAGTTTACCATTTGACCAATTTCTAAATCTGAAGGCTTCGCTACATTGTCATTAATAAAAATATTTGCTTCACTTATATCATAGACTTCTGATACACCTAAGTTATTTTCTATTTCAACTAAATCCATTGATGTATGAACATATGTTATTTCACCTGTTAAATCATTAATGCTTCCATTTGAATTTGTACTTGAACTTTCACTTGAGTTAACTGCTTCATCAAATCTTGTGATGAAAACAGAAAGTACTGCTCGATTAATCGTTTGCTTAGGATTAAATCGTCCTTCACTATCACCTTTTTCATCCACAATTCCATTTCTAATAAGTAAATCTACATAAGGTATAGCCGCATTTGATATTTCAAATTGATCTTTAAAATCTAATGAAATAATATCAGTGAATAGATTTTCTTCTTTTACTATATTTAAAGCTTTTCCAATATAAATAGAAATTTCTAATTTGTTAACTGATGCTAATGTCCCTTCTTCTAAGTAGTATTTTAACTCTGATGGAGAAACAATTTCATTCTCTAGAGCATAAGCAACAGCTGGATAAACATCTTGACTACCATAAGGCGCTAGCATTGGCGGTATACCAACTGATTCAATTGTATCCTTATGACTATCAACTAGTGCAGAAACATTAGAAATATTCGTTAATTGATTTTCTTTCATTACTCTATATAATGCAATCAGACTTTCTAACTTAGTTACTTCTCTATTAGGATAAAAATAACCATCATCATATCCTTCAATATAATTTTTTTCTGTTACTGTTGTTATATAGTCACTCCCCCAAAACTCACTTGTAACATCTGAAAACTGACTCACGGCAAAACTAATGGGCATACTTAATAACACAACTATTAATACTAAAATTAATATTTTATTTCTAAACATAACTCCTCCTCTTAAGTTTAAACGCTAAATTCATTATATCATTAAATCATGCATTTTCACATTACAATCAAATGACGATTTCTTTACCTAGTACTTTCTTTGATTTATTATTAATTATATATTATAATTGTAACATATATTAAATTAACTTATCAACTATTACTGAAAGAAGGGATTATGGAGAAAAGAATTTTAATTGCAGAAGACGATTTAGATATATTAAACCTTGTCAAAGATTATTTAAAAGCATCAAACTATGAAACTGAATACAGTCAAAATGGAGAAGAAGCATATACTCTCTTTCAGAATAAATCAATTGATTTAGCTATTTTAGATCTAATGCTTCCTGGAGTCGACGGTTTTGAACTTTGCAGACGGATTAGACAAGAGTCAAATATTCCTATTATTATTCTTAGTGCTAAAAAATCAGATAGTGATAAAATATTAGCCCTTGGTTTAGGAGCAGATGATTATATTGTTAAACCTTTTAGCCCAAGAGAACTCATTGCTAGAATCAAATCAATTTTCCGAAGAGTAGATGAGCTAAGTGATCAAACCTCTTCAAAGGATTTCATTGAAATTAATGACCTTGTAATTGATACCCTTGGTCGTAGTGTGACACTACAGGAAAAGAGAATTGATTTATCTGTAAAAGAATATGACATTTTATTGTTTCTAATAAATCATTCAAATCAAGCCCTTTCTCGAGAGAAAATTTTTAATAAAGTGTGGGGTTATGAAAATTACGGAGATATAAATACTGTTACTGTACATGTTAGGAAACTTCGAGAGAAAATAGAAGAAGATCCTTCCAATCCAAAATATATAGAAACCGTATGGGGAATAGGTTATAAGTTTATTAAATAAGGAGGTTCAAATGAATATTGAAAAAAGATTAATAAAAGTTTCATTTTTATTCATTGCTAGCCCCTTACTGGTAATTACTTTATTGTTGTTTTTTATACCCAGTGAAAATGTAGTTTTCCCATTTTCCAAAGATTTTAAAGCAATTACGAATGAAGAAGTTCAATTGAAATATATTGTCGAGAGCCACTATCCAAATATCAATCACTTAAATACAGAAATAATTATTGCTGATTATAAATATTTTGATGATTTAAAAATTATTGATTCAAATAACAAAATTCAATACTCTCTGAAAACGACCTCAAATAATGTTACTTCTAATTTAGACGCTTATATTCACTATCCCTTAGATCTAAAATACAGATCGCATCATGAGATGTTGCTATTACTAGAACCAAATAACTTGTATCATAAAATACAACTAAAAAAGATGCTCTATCCAATTCTTCTTATTGTATCTTTTTTAATGGGTATCAGTCTAACGGTTTTCTTTTTCATTAAAAATTTATCTAAAAATATCATCAAACCATTAAGGATCATTGATGAAAGCTTTAGTAAAATTCACCGTGGTTACTATTCATTAAAATTCCCGAAATTTAATGTAGACGAAATAGAAAAAATAGCAAATAATTTAGAAAAATTAACCCTTGAGTTAAAAGAGAACTCAAATCAACACTACCAATATGAACAATCAAAAAAAGAGTTAATAGCAAAAATAACCCATGATTTAAAGACACCTTTAACCTCTATTAAAGGTTATATTGAAGCTTTAGAAGATAGTATTAACAATGATGAAGCGACTTTCTTTAAATATCTAGAAGTAATCAATGATAAATCTGATAAACTAAATTTACTCATTGATGATTTACTTTTATTTTCTCAATTAGATCTAGATAATTTTACATATGATAAAAAACAAGTTGATTCTAAAGAATTTCTTGAGAACTTTGCATCAAATAAATACTTTGAATTTAAAGATAAGAAGATTGATTTTATATTAAATCAGCCTATTATTGCAACAAATATATTTATTGATCCTAAAAGAATTCTTCAAGTTCTAGAAAACATTGTTTCAAATGCAGAAAAATTCACAAAAGACTATATTTCTATGAGTACAACAATTAATGCATCCTTTTTAATTATAGAAATAGAAGACAACGGTATTGGTATTGACCCTAAACATCAACCGCATATTTTTGAACTTTTTTACAAAAGCGATCATTCTAGAAGTGAACCCAGTAAAACTGGATCCGGCTTAGGTCTGAACATATCTAAGCAAATAATTGAAGCCCATAGCGGTAAAATAACGCTTCAAAGCAAACTTAATCAAAAAACAATATTTAGTATCTATATTCCATTGATGATTTAATGGAATATAGGTGTCTTATTTAGATTTTTCTATAATCTCTTCTATCTTTTTCAGTTCATAAATTTCATTTTCAGAAAAATTATCTAATAGTTTTCTTCTATACTTTATGCCTACTGCTTCTTTCTCGTAAGTTTCTTGTGTTTTTAACAAAGACCATTTCACCTTCTTTTTTTCATAAAACAAATCTAAATCTACAATTCTTTCCCCAGATTCTAGATACTCAGCTCCCACAAGAATTTCTTTTATTTCTCTAGGGGACATGGGTGTGTATAGAAAAACTTCATAAACAGGTACATGCTTAAATAAAGTCCCGGCGTCTTGTCCCCAACCTTCTTTTAGAACAAGCCCCAGATTCATTAAATCAATAATATATAATAACCGATTGTAATGGAAATTATATTGGTCATAAGTATCGTAAATTTTTATCTTATATTCATTCCAACCTTTTTTTGAAATACTATCATTAATATATTTAATACCATTGTTTTCAACTTTATTTAAGACCGCTTCTTTCGAATAATTTGTATATAAGGACTTTTTATAGAGGGCATTGATACTTAAGTAATTATTTATATTATAGTTCGTGAAAGTTACAATCGTCCCCTTATTATTTAATTCTAACAGATCAAAAGTCTCTCCTTCATGGGCTTTTAGATCTTTTTTTATACTTAAGAAAAATTTTTCAATATCTCCATAATTCTTCATCGTAATTAAATCTGGCCCTTTTCTAATCTTCTCAATGGATTCAGTTAGGGAACTGTAATTAATTAAGTCTACCAAAATACTGCTTAATTTCTCATCTATAATTAAGGCTTCCTTAATATCAGAAACATTTACAAAATCACTTAACTTTTCAGTTAACAAAATAATTGTCTGATCTTCCTTTGCAATATTGAATATATCTTTAATCTTTCGATTAGCATTTATCTCCAGTGATAATTCACTAACTAATGGAAAAGCTTCTTCAAAACTTGCTAATAACTTGCTATAATCTTCCGTATATATAATTAAAATGCTTGGACAATTCTTAAAAAGTTTCATCATTGCTCTCTCCTTAATCTATATACCTGTTCCAAACCTTTGCATTCGACTATCATTAGTACCAATAGGATATTCAATCTGATATATTCTATTAGTCTCAGGATAAATCAAATATATACCTTCTAATCCATTCAAAACCTTAATGTGCTTACTAAATTTTACATCATAAAAGGAATGTCCATGTAGAATGTAGTCAGAACTTTGAATCAATTTTTCTTCATTGAGAATATCATCTAATTTATGGGTTATAAGAAAGTTTCTATTACAAATTCTTATCGCTTTATAGGTTTCAACTACTTGCGTTCCTTCTAGTGCTTTTTTAATAAATACAGGATTGTCATGGTTTCCAATAACAATATATCTTTCACAATCAAAGCTCTCTAGATTTAAAAGAAATTTTCTAACCTTTTTATTATACAGATCTATTTTCTCGGGATATATTTCCAATTTTATATTATCAGCTAGATCTCCCGTGTGAATAATATAATCAGGTCTTAAAGCTTCAATTAAGTTTATAATGGCCCCATAACTTGTCGTTGGTGTATCAGTGATATGAAGAACTTTTACTCCTTCATGATCAATAGAATCGTCATATATAATACTGCCAAATATCTTCTTTATTGTATTTATTATATTCATTAGAATCATTCCTTTATTAGAATTATGTTTACGAACCTGTATTTTGTGTATATATATAACAGAGAATACACAACAAATAAGGAGGTCTATTATGGACACAAATAAGACGACAGATCGTTGGACAAAAGAAATTAATGATTTTTCAACTTTACCTGAAACACTTCAGCTAGAAATTAATAAGATATTAGATATACAGGATAATAATCATCCTTTAGCTTTAAAAGTGCCAGCAAATGAAGACCATGAGTCCCCTGAAACGTTCTTAATCATTTTTGATGATATCGTTTATATTTTAGAAAATGAAAACGGATATATCGAAACTTATTCAATTAATTACTCAAATATTAATTTTGTGGAACTTCAAATCATACTTCTAGATTCTTATACTGTATTAAATGATGGTATTATAAATAAGAAAATCTTTTTTAATACTTCAAGCGAAGGGTTTTTTCACCAATTAATCAAAAAAATTAGAAGTAAACAGAATTCTAACGAGCATTTAGAATTAAATTATGAAAACATTGATTATTTAGAAGAAATAGATATAAAACTCTATAATTATTCTAAATACGCATTAAAATTTCACCATGATATTGTTGATTCTGTTTATCAAAATGAAACTAGTGAAAGCGCCTTTGGTAGTAGTATTACAATTTTAACTGATAGTGAACTCATATTCATTAAAGAACCTAATAAAGATAAACAACCAATGGATAGTTTATATGGGGGGCAATGGGTTTATATTCCGCTGAATAAAGTTGTTGATGCTTCAATTCAAAATGATAAAACTGAAAGTAAATTTTCTTTAGTTATACAGTTTAAAGATAACCACCATTATTCAATAGATTATGACTATATGACTAAGAGTTCTTTTAAAGACTTTGATAAAGAAATACTTGCTCTAATATAAGTGATTAAAATCGCTTATATTTTTTTGTCTTTATTTTTTCATTAAAGAATATTGAAAACAAATAAAAATCTAATAAATACTAATATTATAATGAGTAAAATTACTGGTCCGATGATTTTTAGAAAATGCTTTCTAAAAAGGCTAGTTTTTACTGGTTCAATTAGTCTTTTCTGAGATCTTAATTTTCGATAATACTCATTTGATAGTTTATTATTATAATGTGCTTCAACAATCCCTTCAATAATATCTCTATAGGGTTCTGTACTATAAACTGTATAATCTTTTACCTTGCCAGGTAAATCATGACTATAAAAAATCCTTTGAAACAACTGTAAATCCTTTTTTTTAATTTTAATTATTGGTACCCATTTATATTTCTTATAATAATCTATCATACTTCCCCCACCTCTACTGAATGCTCCTTATTTTATTATACCACTGTTAAGACATTAATCAATTCTAATCAATTTCTAATAATTATTTAAATACTTATTAATATATTAGGATTATAATATAAGCAAGAAAGAGGTGATTGTATGGAAATTCTATTAGGGATCATTTTATTGTTTGTTATTTTGAAGGTTATGTTTGTTGTAACATCTGTTTTTTTAAGAGTGATTTTAGGAGTCGTTTTCTTTTTAATAATGGGTTTGGTTTTACCTATTTTTGGAATTCTAATGATACCACTAATTGTTATTGGTTTTTTCATTGGTATTCTAAAAATTATATTCTAATATATTATTAATACTAATGAATAAATATACCTTTTGAAAATAATCCTTGACTTATTTCTTAATGGCTGATAACATTTAAAAAAATTAAAGTTTGAGAATAAAGGAATTGATTATTATGTTTATTTCAGCCAAAAGTTTCTCACAATTACATCATCATCATTAGAAGTGAGCTGGTCGTTTGAAGTTTTTTCAGATGCGAGCTCTGGTTTTATTTAAAAGGGCTTGCATCTGATGGTAATATAATATAATTAATTCATGATTTTTAATTATAAACCATCTAGGTGTATCCCTAGATGGTTTTTTTATATTTAAAATAGAGGAGGCAATTATGCATTATACTAATTTAAAAACAATTAATACAATTGATGAACAATTAAGTACTGTTACAAAAAGTTTTGGTTTCAAAAAGATCTATCCAAAGTCTATTGCTACATATCCTGCAGCTCTAAAGTACTATACAGATGATAAACCTGAATTAATAAGCTTTACAAATGCTTCAGGCGGCATCAGTATATTACATGATGATCCAACGATTAGCTTATTTGATTCAAGGATTTCACAAGAAAAAGTATATTACTTAACCAATACATTTGCTTGGCAAAAGAACTTAGAAAGCCTAAAAGGTGGTGTTGAAAATTTCTGTACCCCTTCAATTTTTGCAGATGCAGAAATGATTGTTATGGTTTATCAATTTTTAGATAGCTTGAAATTAGATGATTTTAAAATTGAGATTGGTCATACACACTTTATTGAAAAACTTCTTAATCATAAAGATTTTAGTAAGGAGATGAAAATCGAGTTAAATGATGCAATTCATAATAAAAATATACCAAAGATTAAAGGTATCATCGACCCCCTTAAGCTTTCTTCAGAAAATAAAAAAGCTTTAATGACTTTAGCTAAACTATTTGGTGACTATGAGAAAACCTTAGAAACAGCAAAATCCTTGAACTTGATTACTCTAAAGCCAATAATTGATTATCTAGAGAATCTAAAAAAACACTTAGAATACTATGGACTTAATATGAACAATATTAGGATTGACTTAAGTCTTACAAATAAATATTCATATTATGATGGATTATTGTTTAAATCATATAGTCAAAATTTTGGAAAAAAAATATTGCAAGGTGGCAGATATAAGAATGAAGATAACCAAGGCATTGGCTTTGGATTTAATGTAAAAGATTTGATAGGAGTGATTCAAATGAAAAAAGAAAGTAGAAACACATTAGATTATACAGTTTTAATTAATGATTCAGTTGAAAAAAAAGCAATCAATATGATTTCAGAACTCAGAAAAAGTGGTTGTAGTGTTAACACTCTAGAGGATAAATTGACTTCAGAA
This sequence comes from Clostridia bacterium, assembly GCA_035269305.1. Taxonomy (GTDB): domain Bacteria; phylum Bacillota; class Clostridia; order Peptostreptococcales; family Acidaminobacteraceae; genus DATFJG01. The sequence goes on along the minus strand of DATFJG010000142.1, from coordinate 12,540 downwards.
TTAATTAAAAACACTGAAAGCAAATATATCTTAGAGATTAAAGAAAGTACAATTAACATTATTGATAACTTAGCAAATAAAGTCATTAAAAAGAATTATGACCAGTTTTTAAAAGAATTAACTTTGGTAACTGTGGAGTCGATTCACTAATGGGACTAAGAATTGCTGTATCTAAAGGTCGTGTTTATAAGAAATTTTTGAAGTTATTGGAAAGATCTGGTTACACATTTGAAAATACTAAAAGCAGAAAATTAGTTATAAAAGATATAACAGGTGAACTAAGTTTAATCATTGTTAAGGCTCAAGATGTTCCACTTTATGTTAATAAAGCCTTTGCTGATTTAGGAATTGTTGGCAAAGATGTAATCGATGAGTTTGATGATACCTTTTATGAATTACTTGACCTATCTATTGGCAAATGTGATTTATGCATTGCTGGAAAAGAATCTTTTAATATTGAGGATTATAAAGAACTAAAAATTGCTACGAAGTATCCTAAGCAAGGAAAAGACTATCTTGAAAAAAAAGGCATAAAAGGCGAAATCATTAAACTAAATGGCTCAGTAGAATTAGGGCCTGTTCTTGGCATTAGTGATTGTATTCTGGATATTGTAGAAACAGGTAGTACCCTAAAAGAAAATGGTCTAGTTGTAAAGGAAAAGTATAAAGAAATTACTTCAAAGCTTATTTCAAATAAAGTTTTTTATAAAACAAAATTTAACGTAATTGATACTTTTATTGAAAACATTTCTAAAAACATAGGAGGATAATCATGGAAATCATAACGTACCAAGATGGCTGTCTTAACAAATATTTAAAATCAAAGGAATCTTCTAGTAAAAAAGTAACAAGTGTTGTTCAAGAAATCATTGAAGACATTAAAACTTCAGGCGATGAAAGCCTTAGAGATTACACTAACAAATTTGATAAAATTTTATTAGAAACATTCAAGATAACCGATGAAGAACGACGGCTTGCTTTAAAACAAACCGATGATGATTTCGTTAATGTACTTAAAAAAGCTATTCAGAATATTCAGGCTTTTCATAAGAATCAAAGACCTGATGCATTTGAGTACAAGACACATAAAAACTCAATTATCGGACAAAAGGTTACACCAATTGAAAGAGCAGCACTTTACATCCCAGGTGGTAAAGCTGCATATCCTTCAAGCGTATTAATGAACGTTATTCCTGCTCAAATAGCAGGCGTAAAAGAAATTGTAATTGTTTCTCCGCCCAATTCAAAGGGCGCAATTGATGCCAGTGTTCTTGTCGCAGCTGATCTGCTTGGAATAGAAGAAATTTATAAAATTGGTGGTGCCCAAGCCATAGCTGCTTTAGCCTATGGAACAGATACAATTAAAAAAGTAGATAAAATTGTAGGCCCTGGCAATCAATACGTAACAGAAGCCAAACGTCAAGTTTTTGGACAAGTAGCAATTGATATGATTGCAGGGCCTTCAGAAATATTAATTATTGCTGATGAAAATGCAAATCCTAAATATATTGCTAGAGATCTTTTAAGCCAAAGTGAACATGATGAAAAAGCCATACCATACTTAGTTACAACCAGTAATGAAATTATTGATAAAACAAAAGAATATTTAGTAAAATTTATTAATGACTCTAAACGAAAAGAAATCTTAAAAAAGAGTATTGATAACAATCTTTTAATAGTAAAAACTGAATCTCTTAAAGAAATGATAAAAGTCTCTAATATTTTAGCACCTGAACATCTTGAGTTACTGATTAATCAACCGATGAGAATTTTAGATGACATTAAAAATGCAGGTAGTATTTTTCTTGGCGAATATTCACCAGAGCCTGTCGGTGATTACTGGGCAGGACCCAACCATACATTGCCAACAAGTCAAACAGCCCGTTTTTCTTCTCCGCTGGGTGTCTATGATTTTATTAAACGTAGTAGTTATATACAGTATTCTAAAGAAGAATTTAAAGAAAATGCACTTTTTATTGAAAAATTTGCTGAGAAGGAACAACTTTGGGAACATGCCAATAGTATAAAGGAGAGACGTTTATGAGTAGTATTCGATTGAATGCAAATGAAAATCCATACAATACAGTTAATAAAAAAAATTTAGTTGAAGACATTGAATTTTTTGAGTTTAACCGTTATCCAGATGCAAATTATACGGCACTACGAAAAGCTATTAGTGACATTAGCAGAGTTCCCTTTGAGCAAATTCTTGCAACAAATGGTTCAGATGAGTTAATTCAATTATTAATTTTAGCCTTTTCGAATCCAAATGATACTATTTTAGCTTTAGAACCTACTTTCTCAGAATACAAAAAAATCGCTTCGTATTTACAAAGAGATTATATAGGATTAGAACCTAACGAGAATCTTTCATTGAACAAAGAGACACTATTAAAAGCAATTGATAAATACTCGCCAAAAATTATTTTTCTATGTACACCAAATAATCCAACAGGCGAAGTATTAGAGCAAAACTTTATTAAGAGTGTTCTGGAAAATACGGATAGCATTATCGCTTTAGATGAAGCATATATCGAGTTTTCCTCAGGAGATAATTTAAACTTATTAAATGCATACGATAATTTAGTCATTATGAGAACTTTATCCAAAGCTTATGGACTCGCTTCGTTAAGAGTAGGCTATGGACTATCCAATGAAAACTTAATTGAGTCTCTTAATAACTGTCGTATGCCATATAATATTAGCGGTATTAGTGCTTATATTGCTACAAAAGCAATTAAATCTATTGATGTTAAAAAATATAAGAAACTGTTAATCAATGAAAAAAACAGAATATTAAAGAAGTTTAAAACCCTTGGTATAGATTATTTAGAAAGCAGTTCTAATTTCGTATTGTTTAAATTAGAGAATGTTAATCCACTGTATAATCGATTAGTTAACCAAGATATCTTTATACGAAAGTTTAAAGAAAAAAAACTAAAAAACTATTTAAGATTTTCAATAGGAACCGAAGAAGAAAATACAAAATTTATTAAAATAGTAGAGGAAGTGATGACCAATGCAAATAATTAAGATTAATCGAAAAACCAGTGAAACTGATATAAAACTTACAATTGATTTTGATGCTTCTTACAGTGCTAAACTTGATACTGAGATTGGTTTCTTAAATCACATGCTTAATACTTTTGCAAAATACTGTGATATCGATATTCAACTAATTGCTACTGGTGATCTTCATGTAGATCCCCATCATCTAGTTGAAGATATTGCTATTGTTCTAGGAAAAGCCGTAAGAGAACGAATTGATCAAAACACTAAAATTAAACGTTTTGGCTATACAATTTTACCCATGGATGACTCATTAATACTACTCTCTTTAGACTTAAGTGGTCGTAGTTATCTTAATTATGATGTCTTAATTGACAAACCATTTATTGGGGGTATTGAAGAAGAAATATATAAAGAATTTTTTATGAAATTAACAAATAATGCAATGATGAATCTCCATATTCAACAGTTAGCTGGTGAAAATGGGCATCACATTATTGAAAATATCTTTAAAGCCCTTGGTTTATGCTTAAAAGACGCGTTACAAATATCTGAAGACGTTCTATCAACTAAAGGTACTATTGGAGGTTAAAATGATTATTATATTAGACTATGGTTTAGGAAATGTCTATAATTTACAAAATGCATTATCATCTCTTGGGTATGACTCTAAAATTAGTCGAAACCCAGATGATATATTAAAAGCATCAATTTTATTTTTACCTGGTGTTGGCGCTTTTAAATCTGCCATGAAAAATCTAGGTGATAACAATTTAATAAAAGTCCTTAACAAAAGAAATGAAGAAGAAAAACCTATTATCGGTATCTGTTTAGGGATGCAAGTCTTATTTAATGATAGTTATGAAGATGGTTATTGTAAGGGTTTAGGGTATATTAAAGGTTCTTTTAAAAAATTTGACATCGACCTTAAAATCCCCCATATGGGTTGGAATAAATTAATAGAAAACAAAGTCTCTTTTGTGACAAAAGATTTGCCAGAAAACAGTTATGTATATTTTGTTCATTCTTACTACTTAACTGATTATGATCCTAATGACTTAATTGCCTATGCAGAATATGCTATTGAAGTGCCAGCAATCGTTGGAAAAAATCACCTGGTAGGGATACAATTCCATCCAGAAAAAAGTAATAAAATTGGTTTGCAAATCTTAGATAACCTTATTCGAACTTTAAAAAAAGAAGGAGCTTAATTATGAAAATTATTCCAGCAATTGATATTAAAAATAACAGATGTGTCCGTTTATATAAAGGCCAAATGGAAAAAGAAACAATCTACTTCGAAAACCCCTTAGATGCAGCGATAAACTTTCAAAATAATGGGTTCTCAAGATTACATATTGTTGATCTCGATGGTGCGGTTAAAGGTAGTTTAGAGAATGTTAATGTCTTAAAGACTATAAAGAAAAACACGGAATTTATTATACAATATGGCGGTGGCATACGAAATTATGAAAAAGCTAAAAAAATTCTTGATTTAGGAATTGATTATATTATTATCGGTACTATGGCGATTAAAGCACCTAAGGTTTTAGAGAAAATCTCTAATGACTACCCAGGTCAAATAATCGTAAGCTTAGATGTAAATAATGAAAATGTTGCCATAAGTGGATGGAAAGAAGACTCGAAAGTCAGTGTTTTTAAAGCGATTGAAGATCTCATGGTTATGGGTATCGATACTTTTCTTATTACGGATATATCAAAGGATGGTACATTAGAAGGACCAAATATTGAGCTGTATGAAAAAATCAATTCTCTTTATGATCTACAATTAATTGCATCAGGTGGTGTTGGCTCTAAAAGTGACTTAGAAGCATTAAAGCAGATTAACATTGAGAATGTTATTGTTGGTAAAGCTCTTTATGAAAAAAAAGTAGCATTAAAGGAGTTGGTTGAATGATCACTAAGAGAATTATCCCCTGTTTAGATATAAAAGATAATAAAGTAGTTAAAGGTGTTCAATTTAAAAATCTTCAAATAATTGAAGACCCTGTAACTTTAGCAAAATATTATGCGAATAGTTTAGCTGATGAACTTGTACTTTACGATATTTCTGCTTCCAAAGAAAATAAAGAGACAATTTTTGACTTAGCAAAGAAAGTAGCTAAAGAAATTCAAATCCCATTTACTATTGGCGGCGGCATTAAGTCAATTGCTGGTTTTGATGAAGCCTTAAAATCTGGTGCGGATAAAGTTTCCATTAATTCTGCTGCTATTAACAATCCAGATTTAATTACTGAAGCCAGTAAAAAATTTGGTGCCCAATGTGTTGTTCTAAGCATAGATGCGAAACTTGAAAATGGTATTTGGGAGGTTTACTCCAAAGGCGGTAGTCAGAAAGAGAATATGAATGCTTTAGAATGGGCAATTACTGGAGAAAAATTAGGGGCAGGTGAAATAGTTTTTAACTCTATTAACGCAGATGGAGAGAAAAAGGGTTTTAGTGAAGGAATCTTAAAAGAACTAAATAAAAACCTTTCTATTCCAATTATTGCTTCCGGTGGTGCAGGTTGTAAAGAAGACTTTCTAACTGTTTTTAAAAATACAGATGTAGATGCTGCACTCGCTGCCAGTGTCTTTCATAAAAAGGAAATTGCAATTAAAGATTTGAAAATTTACCTTAGAGAAAATAATGTTGAAGTGAGGTTATAATATGACACTAAAATATAATAATGACGGGCTCATACCAGCCATTGTTCAGGATGTTGATACAAAAGAAGTCCTTATGTTAGGTTACATGAGTGAATTTTCTATTAATGAAACACTTAAAACAAAGAAAGTAACTTTTTATTCTAGATCTAGAGATACTCTTTGGACTAAAGGAGAAACCAGCGGTAATTATCTTCATCTAAAAGATTTTTCATATGACTGTGACAAAGATACTATACTCATCGGTGCAAAACCCGAAGGTCCTACTTGTCATACTGGAAGTATCTCATGTTTCTTTAATAAGGTTTATGCTGCAGAAGAGAAAGATTGTCACCAAATATTAGAAAAACTTGAAAGAATTGTTCAAGATCGAAAGAAGAATATGCCAGAGGATTCTTATACTACTAGCCTATTTAATAAAGGCATCGATAAAATCGCACAAAAAGTTGGAGAAGAAGCAGTAGAAGTAGTTATTGCTTCAAAAAATTCTGATGATGCTGAGATTATATACGAAACAGCTGATTTATTATACCACTTAATTGTATTGCTAACAGAACGTGGTATTGAATTAAAAGATATTAAAAAAGAATTGTTTAATAGATTTGATTAATTTTTTTTTCTATGATATACTCCTTTTATCAAATTGAATATCACCTTATTACGAGCGATGGAGGGAATAGGCCCTATGAAGTCCGGCAACCGCAAAGCAGGTGCCAAATCCTACAGTGCATACTGAAAAATGAGGCTTACTTAACCTTCATTTTTATGAGGGTTTTTTATTTTGATTATAAATTTTGTAAATATATAATTAGGAGGTTATTATGAGAAAAAGATTTTTCACTTCTGAATCGGTAACAGAAGGTCATCCAGATAAAATGTGTGATCAAATTTCTGATGCAATTCTAGATGAAATATTTAAAAAAGATCCACAAGCAAGAGTTGCATGTGAGACAAGTATTACAACTGGACTTGTTTTATTATCTGGCGAAATTACTTGTGAATGCTATGTTGATATGCAAAGTGTCGTACGAGAAACAGTTAAAGAAATTGGTTATACAAGAGCAAAATATGGATTCGATGGCGATACTTGCGCTGTTCTAACAGCTATTGATCCACAATCTGCAGATATTGCACAAGGTGTTGACGTTTCTCTTGAAAAGAAAAAAGGTGAAGAACAATCTTCAGAAGATTTAGGTGCCGGAGACCAAGGAATTATGTTTGGTTTTGCTTGTAATGAAACTGAAGAATTGATGCCATTGCCAATTGTATTGGCTCATAAGTTAGCTAAAAGAATGGCTGCTGTGAGAAAAGATGGTACGTTAAACTATTTAAGACCTGATGGTAAAACTCAAGTAACTGTAGAGTATCATGATGATAAACCTGTTCGAGTGGATACTGTTGTTATGTCTTCACAACACTCACCAAATGTTAGTCAAGAGCAAATAAAAGCCGATCTAATAAAATATGTGGCTAGAGAAATTATTAGCGAGGATTTATTAGATGAAGCGACTAAATTCTATGTGAATCCTACTGGTAAGTTTGTTATCGGTGGGCCTCATGGTGATGCCGGTTTAACTGGCAGGAAAATAATTGTTGATACTTATGGTGGTTTTTCACGTCACGGCGGTGGCGCTTTTAGTGGTAAAGACCCAACAAAGGTAGATAGATCAGCTACTTACGCCGCGCGTTATGTTGCCAAAAATATTGTTGCAGCTGGTTTAGCAGACAAATGTGAAATCGAGTTAGCTTATGCAATTGGAGTATCTCACCCAATTTCAATTTTTATTGAAACCTTTGATACAGAAAAAATATCAATTGACCAAATTGAGAGCCTTGTAAATAAGCATTTCGATTTAAGACCTTCGGCAATCATCAATGATTTAGGTTTAAGACGGCCAATTTACAAGCAAACAGCAGCTTATGGACACTTTGGTAGAAATGATTTGGATTTACCATGGGAAAGAACAGATAAAGCAGAAATACTTAAAAAAGAAGCTTTTCTTTAAAAAAAATGGCTTAGAGAAAATATACCTCTAAGCCATTTTTTTAATGCCTATTATTATATTTAATTGGTTTCATTTTTTCAAATATATAGATATCTTCAAAACCAATTTCTTCTAACATTTTTTTAACACCTTCATATTCACAAGCCAAAGTGTCCTTGGTATGAGAATCTGAACCAATTGTTATTATACGACCACCACAGTTATAATAGATTTGTAATATATCTGTTGAAGGCAGTGTCTCGTTTAAACCATATGCTTTTCTTAAACCAGAAGTATTCACTTCTAATCCTATATTTTTTTTAACAATCAACCTAAATATTTTTTCTAATTTTTCTTTGTATTCTAATAACTCAACGCCTCTTACACCTTCATTATATCTCTTAATTAAGTCTAAATGTCCTAGTACTGAAAAATTATCAAACTTCAATAGAGTAGAATAAACTTCATCTAAGTAGATATCCCAAGCCTCTTCAGATGTTCTGCCAATATAGAAATCTCCTCTATAAAGATCTTTACTATCAACTGTATGAAAAGAGCCAATAATAAAATCAAAAGCATATTGATTTGTTAGATCCTCTAATTTTTCTGTAATATGTTCTTGCAAACCTAATTCTAATCCAACTAAAATTTTAATTTTCTTTCGATATTTACTTTTTAATTTTCTAATTTCATCTAGAAAAACAGCTACATCGAAATCAAAATTTATTGTAGGATCTTTGTAATCATAATCTATATGGTCTGTTATTGCTATTACTTGAATCTTTTTATTAATAGCTTCTTTAATCATATCTTCCATTTGCTCTTCACAATCAGAAGAAAAATGGGAATGAACATGTAAATCAATCATTTTTATCTACCCTTTCAATACCTTCATCTAATTTTTGAACAATTACTTCACTCCCGGCAATAATAGAAAATCCTCTTTTATTTTTAAGTCTCTTGACAATACCACCGGCTTCTTTAATCATTAACTGAGCTGCGGCAATATCCCATAATGATAGATTAATTTCCCAGAAACCATCAAGTATGCCATTGGCCACATTTACTAAATCAAAAGCTGCTGAACCGCTTCTTCTAATTCCTCTTATCTTTGGTGTAAAATAAGCAAAATAGTTAATATTATTAGCTTCATTCGTATTTCTATCATATGGAAAACCCGTTGCTAATAGACACTCATTTAAATTCTTTTTATAGGATACGTTCATTTTTTGATCATTTATAAATGCTCCTTCACCTTGAATTGCAGTGTACATTTCATCAATGATTGGTACATATACCACTCCAAGGATTGTCTCATCACCCTTCATTAGAGCAATAGATACACAAAATATTGGATAGCCACTCGCATAATTGTTTGTACCATCTAACGGATCAATAACCCATTGATAATCTGATGACCTACTAATAATGCCCGCCTCTTCTGAAAGAATTGAAAATTGATAATTCTCTTTTAACCGTTTAATAATATAATATTCACATGCTTTATCTACCTGCGTTACAAGATCAATAGACGAACTTTTTCTTTGAATACTAATACCTTGTTTTCTAAAATATTCTAGCTGAATTTTTCCTACCGCAAATGCAATTTCTTTTATTTCTTCTAATATTTTTCTTTTATCCACTCTTATCACCCTTTTAATCATTATAGCTATAGTTCAGACTTTTTTCAAACAAAAAAAATCTAGATTTCTCTAGATTTTTCTTATTGATACTAATTATTAGAATAATCCAACAATTTCTCCATCTTCTTTGATGTCCATCTGCATTGCTGCTGGTACCTTTGGTAAGCCTGGCATTCTTAAAATACTGCCTGCCATCGGAATAATAAAGCCAGCTCCTGCTGAAATCTTTACATCATTGATTGTTACAGTAAAGCCTGTTGGTCGGGCTAATTTCTTTGGATCATCTGATAATGACTTTTGTGTCTTTGCCATACAAATTGGTAAGGATCCATAACCATCGGCTTCAAATTTCTTAATGTTTTTAAGTGCTGCTTTTGTGAATTCTACGCCTTCTGCTCCATAGATTTCTTTACAAATTTTTTCTACTTTTCCTATGATTGGTTGATCTAAATCATAAAGTGGGCTAAAGTCTGCTGTATCGCCTTCTACTAGGTCTATTACCTTTTGGCCTAGGTCTAATCCACCGGCTGACCCTTTAGCCCATACTTCTGATAAGGATACTTCTACACCTAATTTGTTGCATCGTTCTTCTATATAGTTTAATTCTTGTTCTGTATCTGTTGGAAAGCGATTAATGGCTACGACTGCTGGTACGTTGAATTTCTTTATATTTTCAATATGTTTTTCTAAGTTTGCAAAACCTACTTCTAAGGCTTTCATATTTTCATTTTCATATTCGCCTTTTTCTGCACCACCATGACGTTTCAGTGCTCTTGCTGTAGCTACAATTACAACGGCATTTGGTCTTAGTTTTGCTGATCTTGATTTAATATTAAAGAACTTTTCTGCCCCTAGATCTGCGCCAAAACCGGCTTCTGTTACAACGTATTCCCCTAGTTTTAATGCCATTTTTGTTGCCACTACTGAGTTACAGCCGTGGGCTATGTTTGCAAAAGGGCCACCGTGTATAATGGCTGGAGTGTTTTCTACTGTTTGCACTAAATTTGGCTTAATTGCATCTTTTAATAGTAAGGCTAATGCGCCATTGGCACCTAGTTGTCCAGCGGTTACAGGTTCATTTTCATAGGTATACCCTATAATCATTTTAGCTAAACGTTCTTTTAAATCTTCCATATCGTCTGCTAAGCATAAAATTGCCATGATTTCTGATGCCACTGCTATATCAAAGCCGTCTTGTCTTGGCACGCCATTACCACGTTTACCTAGGCCAATATTGATTTCTCTTAAGGCTCTATCGTTCATATCAATAGCTCTTCGCCAGATAATTCTTCTTGGATCTATATTTAATTCATTTTCTCTATGAATATGGTTATCTATGATTGCTGCAAGTAAGTTATTTGCTGTACTTACGGCATGGATGTCTCCTGTAAAGTGTAAGTTAATGTCATCCATTGGTACCACTTGTGAATAGCCACCACCGGCTGCGCCACCTTTTATCCCAAAACATGGGCCTAATGATGGTTCTCTTAAGGTTGTGAATGTCTTTTTACCTAATTTATTTAAGGCCATACTTAAGCCTACGTTTGTTGTTGTTTTACCTTCTCCCGCTGGTGTTGGTGTAATAGCTGTTACGAGAACTAACTTACCGTCTTCATTTTTCGATTCTTTCAGTACTGATAAATCAATCTTTGCTTTATCGTTACCGTATAAACTAACATGTTTTTCTTCAATGTTTAGTGATTTTGCAATGTCCATTATGTGCTTTTTCTTTGCTTCTTGTGCTATTTGTACGTCTGTTTTCATTGATCCCCTCCGTTTTCAATTCACTTCCGTTAACTTACTTATGAATATATAATGCAATTTTTATACCATAATAAAGGTTTAAAAAACCGAAAATATAATTTTCGGTTTTAATAATCACTTTTTTCTATTGATAATTTCTTCATACGATAAATTAAACTTTGACGAATAATGCCTAAATCTCTCGCCGATTGGCTTACGTTTCCATCATTTTTTTCTAATACTTCTAAAATCATCTGTTTTTCAACTTCTTGTAATACTTCCGTCAAAGATAAATTTTCCTCTTCAATTTCAGGCCCTTCACCAATCGCTACTATTTTACTTTTAAGATGCCCAGGTAGATGTTTAACTTTTAAAAGCTTTTCTTCACCTTTACTTCTAACCATTAAATTCTCAATGACATGTTCTAACTCCCTAACATTTCCTGGCCACTTGTAATTAAGCATTTCTTTTTTAAGAAAAATAGATAAATCTTCAATCCTTTTATTGAGCTTTCGATTATACTTTTTTATAAAGTAACTTGACATTGTTATAATGTCATCTCTTCTTTTTCTTAAGGGAGGAATATAAAGAGAATAACCAGCGATTCTGTAAAATAAATCTTCTCTTAATCTCCCTTCAGCCAAAAGTTTCTCTGGTGTTTCATTGACTGCACTAATGATACGGCACCGAATGGGTTTTGTCTTTAAACCGCCAACTCTTCTCACCCGTTTTTCTTGCAACACGCGAAGCAGTTTCGTTTGCATGGCTATTGGCATAGAATTTAACTCATCTAAAAATAATGTGCCTTGACCGGCTTCTTCAAATAATCCAATTTGATCCTTTGATCCTGTATAGGAGCCTTTAACCGTTCCAAACAAAATCCCTTCAAATAATCCTTCAGGAATAGCAGCACAGTTAATAGGTACAAAGGGTTCTTCACTATTACTGCCTAAATTATGTACACTTTGAGCGAAAACTTCTTTTCCCGTGCCAGTTTCTCCGTAGATCAAAAAATTATTGTCTAGCATTGCGATATTCTTTGCTTCTTCAATAACATCTTTCAAGGATTCACTGTCACCAACAATATCTTCAAAGGTATAGATTGTACCATTTTTATTGTACTCATTTTCTGGCGTGATCTCATGACTAAAAAGTTTTCTTTTGAGTTCTAATGTCTCATATAGTAAATCTTTAAGAATGGTTTCATTTTTACTCACTGAAAAAGCGCCTACGTTTTTACCATGGCGTTCAATGGGATAGGTACTATAAGAAGTATACTGAGGTACACTGTCTTTTTGAGCATGGGCTTTGTAACTATTTCTTACAGCCTCTCCACTTTTAATGACTTTTTGATGCTCAGAAAATTCCTTTGACTCATAATTATAGGCTTCCCATAAATATTTGCCAACAATCTGATCACTTTCTAAGCCTTCTAACTGTTCTTGTGCTTCATTGTATAAAATAATCTTTCCTTCACGATTACTTAAAATGAT
>DATFJG010000141.1:0-23793 GCA_035269305.1 Clostridia bacterium | reverse complement strand
ATAGTTGCAGCAGTCAATAATAAGCCCAATCCTAGAGTCACAGCAATAACTAAGTTACTAGAAAACAATAATTTTCCACTATCCAGAGTTAAATTCATTAAGGCAACTACAATCATGATACTTAATGCTAAAAATGCTGGGAAATTACTATTAATAGAAATATATATCATTTGAAGACTAATAATCACTGTAGAGAGTAATATAAGATTTGAGAGATTGTTTTTAACCCATTCATTAATATAGGAAAGAAAGAGAATTAGAATAAAAATCATACTTCCAAATACTCTTTCATTCATCGTCATAGGATCATCAAAATCAGGTGTACATTGAAAAAATACAGCAAAAATATAGTATAAAAGTATTGTAATTATTGAGATTAAACGAAAATATTTAACTTGATTATCATTTCTCATACTATTATCCTTTCATTAACTTTCTTGGCATTTTACTGTTGCTAGTTTTTCTTCTACTTTTATTAACCGATGATTTACAAAAAAATGTGAAATAATTCCTGTAAAAATATATGAAATGGCTAATGCCATAAAGATTCCTCTTATATCAAAAAAATTCTTCAGAACTAAAGCCATTGGTATATAAAAAATGAATGTCTGACTCAAAGTTAAAAACGAAGACCTAAAGGGTTGATTTAAAACATTTAATATCGTCGCACCTATTTTTAAAATGCCTTGAAAACCATAAGCCACTGGAACAATTCTTAAGTAGATAACTGTTGTTCGAATAACCGTTTCACTTTCGGTAAATAATCCAGCAATGGGTCTTGCCAATATGAATAAAACTAATGCAATAAAAACACCAAAGCTCAAAGAAAACATCTTACTTAGCTTATTTGAATAATTCACTCGATCAAAGGCTCTTGCACCTAAGTTTTGTCCAACAAAGGGCCCCATGACAGATGCTAAAGCACCAGTAATAGCAAAAGCAATCATCTCTATTTTTGATGCAACACCAAAGCCAGCAACAACAGTTTCTCCATAACTTGATAAAATCCTTGTAACAATGCCTGCACCGATGGGAGTAATCATATTTATAAGTGCATTAGGCAATCCAATATATAGAATTTTTCCCCAAGAGTTGATGATTGTTTTTATATGCATTTCTGAAAAGTTTATCATCTTTTCTCTTTTGTAGAGGATATATAAGCTGATCATTGATGTCAGCGCTCTAGAGAAAACTGTTGCCAATGCACCACCACGAATACCTAATTCAGGAAAAAACCAAATGCCAAAAATCAGTAAAGGGTCTAAGATAATATTAATGGATGCTGATATTACCATTAATATGCCAGCAGTTTTAGCATCACCTAGACTTCTTAAAACACTGTTCCCAATCATTGGTATCACTACAAAAAACATTCCAAAATACCACACATACATATACTCTTTGATATATTCAAGTACGATATCTTCAGCACCAAGAAGAGAAAATACTCGACTAGTGTTTAAAAACATAATAATGAGTAAGATTAAAACTACGGTTAATCCTAATAGTAAGCTATGAGTAGATAAGATGGCTGCATCTTTTTTTCGGTTTTCGCCGATGAGTCTAGAAGCTAATGCAGCAGTACCAAGGCCTAATCCAACAGCTAGACTTTGAATAATCATGACTACAGGGAAAGTATAGGATAAAGCAGCTAATTGTTTAGGGCCAAGTTTTCCAATAAAATATGTGTCTGTTAAATTAAATAGCATTACGCCTAACAACCCAAAAATCATTGGCAATGTCATCTCAATAAGATGTTTCTTTATATCACCTGTAATTAACTTCGCTTTATTTTCCATCAGTTTTCTCCTATTTTTTTATCTCTATTGATATTTTTTTATTATAATATCTTTTAAATTTCTTTTAGGTACATGATGTACATCTTTTTCATCTCTATAGTATTTAATGTCTTTTTCCTCATCTAAATCCTCTAATAAAACAACTTCTTTTGGTTTTCCTAATGCAATAACAACTAAAGGTTTTAATGCATCCGAAAGCTTTAGTACCTTTCTAATACCATCTGCATTGAAAGCACCAAATTGACAGCCACCATAACCTTGTTCAGTAGCCCCTAGCAAAATACTTTGAGAGGCAATGCCATGATCCCAGTAACATGTTTTACTAATAGATTCATCTTGAATAATAATAATGTAAGCTGCTGGTCGTTCGCCTTTTTCTGGTCCTGCCCAATTTTTTAGATAGCCAGCCCATTTTAATTGTTCAAATATTAATTCATTAATTTTTTCTTCATTAGTTAAAACATATTTTAGAGATTGTAAATTTGCACCAGATGGTGATAATCGCGCAAGATCTATTAGAGACCTTAAGTCTTCCATAGGTATTTTCTCTTCTTCATAAAACCGACGATAACTTCTGTTTTTCATTATTAAGTGTTTTAACATTTTGACCTCCTATTGATTTCTCCTTAGATAATCATTAATAAACTTCTCGTCTTCTATCTCTAGGCCGCGTTCACCGGCTAATGATTCAAGATGATGTGTAAACTCATGTTTTAATACTTCAGTTAGTTTTATCTTTAACGCTTCTTTACTAAGATGTCCATATACTCTTGAAAATGAACCATAAAATATTGAAATATATCTTCCTTGGGGGCCGCCTTTATGGTACTGCCCCATTATAAATAAATTATTACCAATCTTATTACGCTTTAAATCTGGTAATAGAATAATACCACCATTTAACTCTTTAAAAATTTCTTTAGGAAATTCCTCAACAATTGACTCTAAAAGCATTTCCATTGCATCTAGCGAAATCATATCATCCTCTTTTCATTTCTATTTTCTTTTTCTTATTATTACCATTGTATCGTATTTCTTAATTAAAATAAATGAATTTCAAAAATCAGTTGTTTTTAAATTATAAATCAAAAAATCCTAGAATGACTCATATTTGAGTAATCCTAGGATTTGTTTAAATTATTATTAAATTAGTTGATTTTCCCAATTTCTTCTAAAAACTTATCTAGTGGCTGGTTTCCTACTAATTCAAACTCATCATTAATGACAATCTTTGGTACACCGCTAACATTGAACTTTTGTGATAACTCTCCAAAAGTTTGTGCTTCAATCATTTCACCTGAAATCTTATCATTTAATAAAGCAAGTTTATGGGCTTTAGCAACAGCACCAGGACAATGTGGACATGAAAGTGTAACAAATACTTTAATGTCTACGTCTTTGTCAATACTTTTAATCTGTTCTAATAAATCCTCTGGCAAATCTTCTCCTGAACCTGAAACTTCCATGATTCCAGTTACAAAAGAATTGATTTCGTGACCAGCAGGTATACCATAAAACTTAACGCCTTGGTACTTTTTATCTGCATTTAATAAAACAATTGCTGGTACTTTATCTACATTGTATGCTTCAGCCTTTTCACTGTCTTCCTCTAAATCATAAGCTTCTAAATTTAATTGCTCAGATAATGTTGATACTTCTTCCATAAAACTCTTTGTGTCACTACATGTTTCACAATTATCTTCTTTAGTGAATAATGCAATTGTTACTTCATTACCCATACCTTCAAATACTTCACTTAATTGACCTCTTACTTCTTCATTTAATAAACTCATAAATCTCCTCCTAATTTTTATTTAAGTAATCTACTGCTGAAAGAGCTGCCTTAGCGCCTTCAGATGCTGCTATAATTATTTGCTTATAAGGAACGATTGTAGCATCACCTATAGCAAATATTCCCTTTTCAGATGTTTCATTTCGATCATTTATAACGATTTCTTTACTATCATTTAACTCGACTAAATTTTCAACAAACTTAGTATTAGGTGTATATCCTATTTCTACAAATACACCACGCGTCTCAAAAGTAACCTCTTCACCAGTTTCTTTGTTTTTTGTGATAACTGCTGAAACTGAATTTTCTCCTTTAATTTCTTTGATTTGATACCCTAAATAAACCTCAACATTTTCGAGACTATTCATACGATCTATTAGTACTTCATCAGCTCTTAGAACACTTCTTTGTACTAACTTCACAGAACTAGCTGTCTTTGATAAATCAATGGCTGCTTCTACTGCTGAGTTACCACCACCAGCAACTAATACATCCATATCTTCAAATAGTGGTCCATCACAAATGGCACAATAAGTAACACCTTTGCCATTGAACTCTTCTTCACCGGGTACATTCAGTTTTCTATTTAAACTACCAGTGCCTATTATTACAGTTTTTGTTTTGACTTCTTTTCCGTTATCTAATTTTAAAATCTTTTCCTTACCTTGTTTAACTTCATTTACTTTGGTTCCATCTAACATTGGCACATCGTAACTTTCAACGTGTTTTCTAAAAGTCTTAACCATTTCTTCACCAGTCATTGACTCGATACCTAAATAATTTTCTACAGAACTCGTATCCGCTACTTGTCCACCAATATCACCTGATATGAGCACTACGTTAATCCCTTTCCTTTTTGCATAGAGTGCTGCTGATAAACCACCTGGCCCACCGCCAATGATTGCTAAATCATAAACTTTATTGTAATCAAATGAATCCTTCTTTTTTACATTTAAATCAAATTCAAATCCCATAAAATCACTCCTTGTTTAATATCTTGCAAATTCCCGAAGCACTTATGCCACCAAATAGATGGCCAATATCATTTAATGATAGTGTAGAATTTTGCCGAAACTCTCTAATAAGTTCATTTCTTATCGCCTTGTCTAATAGCATCTCTTCGTATTTTAGCTTTTTTTGTTTTAGAATACCTTTTAACTTATTTTCGCCTTTTTCTACTGTATCAATACATTGATCCTTATTTACACATTCATAGAAATCGTACTCACATACTACATCTTCTAATAATTCTTCATCATTAACATACATTTGATATTTTTTTACTTGGTCTTTTGCAACAATACCTTTTAAAATTATGTCAGTATCAATCATTTGATTCTCATCTTCATTTTTGAAGTATGCACAATAACTACTATGACATGATTTTATATCTCTTGAATCTAAATGAATGTTTTTGCTAAACTCTAGTAACATTTTTCCATTATCAATAATTTTACTTTTAAATCTTTTAATAAAAATCTTACCTTTTTCATTTCTAAAATTATTCACACGCATGGTGAAACTAACATTTATACTCTTCATGATCTTAGTGATATCATTACCATTGTCAAAAATTATCAATTTATAGAATCCTTTTTGAACACAAAATGCGTATAATTTAAAGGCATATTTACTTTTAGCTTTTTTAAGTACTTCTAAGAAAATATTTTTTTCTTTATCGTTTCTAAATAACAGTTCATCTTTCCCTTCCTGATAGATATAGTAAGTAGAATAAACCGCTTTTTTTCTCGCTTGACGTGGCATATCCACCTCCTCATTCAAGGTTCGTCCCTTTCGAACTAATTATATTATACATCAACAAAAATATTTGTCAAGGTCTGTCACTAAAAATTTCTCATAAAAAAATCAGATATAAATTATTCTTTATATCTGATCTTTAATTACCATTTATTCTTCAACGGTTTCAGAATAAGTTTTGATTAACATATGCATATAGTCAACCGTTTCATTCAAGTTATCTTCCCATGTTTCAGATAATTTTACAGTTAAATTTTCTTTCCCTTTAATATTAGCAATCCGTTCAAACACATACTCCCCATCAACATTTAATGAGAATCTTAAAAAGAGTTGATCCATATAAAGTATTTGTGGCACTTCGTGTAAAAAATAAACAGGCTTTTCAATCTTGTTTAATAAGGAAACGCCTAAAAATTCTTCAGGTTTTTCTATTCCTAAAAGTGCTAATGCTGTTGGAGCGACATCCGTTACCGTTCCCGTTTTATTAATCACTTCTGGTTCTAATGCTGGATGCAAGATAAATAAAGGTGTTTTTTCTGGTTTTTTAATGTTTTCTTCACTTTCAAAATAACCACTAGATAAATACTCTTCTTTATTTATATCTGCATTATGATCTGAAAAAATGATAACCATTGTATTTTCCAATAAACCATCCTTCTCTAGTTTATCAAAAAACATTTCTAAAGATGCATCTAGAAATCTTATAGATTCAAAATAGTCTTTAACTAATTGGTTTTCTATATCCTCAAAATCATTATTCCTTGATTTTGGATAAAAGTTAAATGGGGTATGACTTGTTACTGTAATAAAATAGCTAAAAAAAGGTTCATCTGTCATATTTAACCACTTATAAGACTGATCGAAAAAATCATAATCATTGATTCCAAAATAGGATTCTATGTCATAATGGTTATCATCAAAACTATAATCTTCTAGACTATAAAAACGATCATAACCTAGTTCATAATAACCTTTGTCTCGGTAGAAAAACTCTTTATCATTGCCATGAAAAGCAAGGGTTTCATAATTAATGTTGTTAAATATTTTTACTAGAGAATTATAATTTTCCATATTATTGTTCAAAAAAGAATAATTCTTATTTATAGGATACAAGGAAGTAAGAACGGCAAATTCTGCATCAAAGCTTCCATTAATATGTTGAGCATAGATGTTATCAAAATAAAGTGCCTTGTTTTTTAGTTGACTGATAAATGGACTTATTTTTTTACCATTGTGTTTATAGTCTACCATTTTAGCATCATATGATTCTAACTGAATAATCAGTATATTGGTATCTTCAGGTAAGTGATAATCCTTATTATTTTCCTCAACTATTCGCTCTGGATTTTCAACAACTTCTTCTTTAGCATCGATGTCTGGTTTTTCCTTAATATTTAAATATAACTCATAAGCGTATAATGGCAATATCCCATAAGCATTGGCCATAAGAGAAGTGCTTTCACTGTAAAACTCACTTGGCTTATAAGTAGAAAAGAAAAACGCGCTAATAGATAACTGACTTACAAGAAGTATCATAATTAAAAGAAGACCATATTTTTGTTCCCGTGAAGGTTTCGAATGCCAATTAATTTTCTTTATGTATTTTTCTCTTTTTAGTTTTAAGTTAAAATACCATAACATAATAAGATCTAAAATAAATAAAAAATCAGAAAGAATAAACAATTGTCGACTAATAACTTTTATCGGTCGAGTGCCTTGTCCCATAAAGATATCTGTTATACTTAAATAATTACCAAAATATCTGTTATACCACAAATTCGCATAAAATAAAACAGCAAAAAACACAGCGATAATAAAAATAGTATTTCGCTTTTTATAATTCCCAAAAGACGGTTTTAAAAAGAAATACATAACACTTAGTAAAACTAAATTGTTTCCTAAAAGCACAAAATAATTTTTAACCATGAATATTTCAATTAGTAAATAATTGTACTTAATAAATAAACCTACTAAGAAGACTAAAAAGTAAGCTCTTCTTATACGTTCTAATTTTTTCATAAATTACCTCCCATTGAATTTTATATCATTAAACTATAAATTTCAATGGTATTAGAGTTAATCACTATTAATGATTCTATTTATTTCTTTAATATTTGCATTAATTGTTTTGCTTATTGCAATAACTGTTGTATCAAATACAATCCCTAATGCATTAACTTTTTTCATACTTAGACGTATGTCTCTTACCTTTTCATGATTATTAACCAACACTTGAACATCTTTTTTATTAATCTGTTTAAGTATTTCTTTAACTATAAAATATCGACTTTTGTTATTCTCACTACCAATATGATAGATTCCCTTTGGCAAACTCATAATCTTAGGGAAAACATCTAATAATTTTTCAACAGGGCTCATACCTCTAAACTCATTGTCAGGCGCATAAATATCTTCTGTTGCAAAAATTGTATCAGTCAGTATATTTTTTACTTCAGGATTTTTTGAAAAACCAAACATCCAAGTCAAACGTATAATTACATAATGACCTAAAATTTCTTTAATTGACTCTTCAGCAGCTAATTTTGTCTCACCATAATATGTGTTTGGTACTGGTTGGTCTATTTCGGTATAGGGTCCTTTTTGTTCATTTCCATTGAAGACTTGTTCAGTTGAAAAGAAGATTATTTTTGCACCATTCTTTTTACATGCCCTAGCTATATGAGCTGTACCATTAACATTAATATCATAGGCTAAGGTTTTATTATTTTCACAGCCCTCAGTACTAGTCATACCTGCTCCATGTAAAACAATATCCGGCTTATACGCATTTATAACATGATTTACTTGCACTTCATCTCTTACATCTAAATTAACGAAATTTTCCTTGGTTCGAGCTGTCCTAATAATATCATAATCATTTTTATACCTTTCATAAAAAGCTGAAAGTATAAACCCGCTGGCGCCTGTTAACAAAATCTTTTTCTTCATATTAAGCTCCTATCCTTCAATAATATTTATATCATCCATGATGCCCATGGCATCAATAAAAAATTTAATACGACTTGTTTCCCAATTCTTATTATAAGCAATTAAAAATTTCATGTGATGACAACAACCCTTGCGGTAAATATATGACACAAAATCTATAAACTTATCATCCATATAGGCCAAGTTATAAATTACAACAATTAGTTTTTCTCGTTGGTGTTTCTTTAAAAAATCTGATAATTGATTAAACAGTACTAAGGCATCAATATGTTTTGTTTTCATAGAAGAAATCCTATTCAACTCTTGAATAGCAGTATCTTCGTGAAATAGATGTACGTATTCATCAATGAATTCGAATACACCTTCGTAGGGTAATCGTCTGCCAGGAATTTTTGACAACTCAATTAGGGGCATTTTATTAAATGATAAAAAATCATATTTAAACTTATTAATATGATCCATTTGACTTGTAATCACAATGGTCATTTTATTATTTGAGTCTATTATTTGCTCAAAGTTTAGATCCATTTTATTTTTTCGTAAAACTTTTTTTTCTTTAACCCTTTTATTGATTTGCTCATAATAAGATTTCATTTCATCACTTAAACCCAAATTTAGCTCTTCTCTTAAAACTCTTTTGGCTTCATTATAGGTGTGCACAGCAAAGCTTTTATTACCATTTTTTACATGAAGCTTCATAATCATTAAATATAATGATTCATTATATGAATCGAGTAGTACTAAATTATTAAGTATTTTCAGCGCAATTTCATAATCTGATGCTTCCATTGATTTTTTTGCTAATGATAATAAATTATTAAAATATTTTCGTCTAAAGGACTCTCTTTCAAAATAAACCCAGTTGTTAAAATCTTGAGAATCACTAATAAAGAAATTCTCTAAAAAATCTTGCCCAAAATTTTCAAGACATCTAATCACTTCATCTTGTGATATTACTTCGTGTGCCATTAAACGTTCAAAAGAATCTATATCACGTTCAATCACTAAGGACTCATTTAATCTAATGACAGATTTGGAGACATTAATTAAAACATCAAAGTCCAAATCAACTGATCTAAATACTTTACGAATATTCCAAATAGCATGTCTTAAATTTCTATTAGCTGAGTCTTCACTAAAGTCACACCAGAACAACTGCTTCAATTGATTTCTATGGTATTCCTTATTATTTAACACCATATACAACAAAATACCTTTAGACTTTTCACTTAACTCTTCCGTCACAGCTTTCCCATTTACAAAAAAACTAACTCTTCCAATATATTTAACATATAATTTCATTCTTGCTCATCCTTTGAAAATATTACTTTTCCGTTTTTGATTGTTTGTTCAACACATATACACTTTAATGCTTCGGGCGCACTCTTTAAAGGGTTATCAGATAACACTACGAAATCCGCTAGTTTTCCTTCTTCGATAGTTCCTTTTAGATGTTCTTCCTTATTTCCATAAGCACCATTAATTGTATACATTTTTAAAGCCTCAAAGGTTGTAAGCCTTGAATTTATATTGGGATGATTAACTGCCGAATGAACGCCTAATAGTGGATTCGCTGGTAGAATATGGCTATCAGAACCCCCGGCAACTGTAATGCCTGCATCAAAGACTTGACGTAATGGATTTGTTTTTAATGAACGTTCTTTTCCTAAGCGTTGATCATACATGCCACCTTCTCCTCTAAAAAAGTTCTCATAGCTTGGATGCATGGTAAGGACTAATCCAAGTTTTTTCACACGAGGGATATCTTCCCTATCTGGCAACTCAAAATGTTCAATCTTATGTCGATATTCTTTAGATGGATATTTTTTATATACATTTTCATAGGCATTAATTAAAGTTTTGATACCAATATTACCAACGGCATGAACTGAAATTTGCAAATTTTCTAAAATGCATGTTTCGATTAAATCTTCTATTTCTTCTTGAGAAAAAAATAATTTTCCTGTTTCACCTGGCGCATCACTGTAACTCTCAGATATTTTAGCATTTCTCGAACGAAAAGAACCATCAAGAAAGATATCGCCTCCAATTTTATTCAAGCCTAACACTTTTACTTTATTGACATCTGTCGTTGAAAATAAAATGTCAATGTCAATTGGATAATCTAATTTGTTTTTCACAAGGAAATCCACATGTTTGTTGTGGAATAAATATCCCCCTTCAATGGCAATCAAAGAAGTAATCCCATTTTTTACTATATTTTGATATACTTTTTCAAAAGCTTCCTTTAAATTTTTCTCTGAAAACATTTCGTACATTTTTTTACGGGCAATAATACTTGCATTGTTTACCATTTGTCCTGTTGGATGATTATTCTTATCTCTAATTATTTTTTCTAATGATAAAGGTAAATTTAACTGGTGTAACACATAAGAATTTACTGTTACCGTATGAAACTCAATACTACTTAAAAAAACTGGTATATCTTTTGCTACTTGATCAAGATCTTCTTTAGTAGGCAATCTTTTTTCTTTTAAAGAAAACTCAGTCAAGCGACTACCAATAATCATATTTGTTTGTGGGTTCTTTTTCCGTTCAATTCTAATGCGTTCTAAGATTTCTTCAATTGATTTAGCATTTTCTAAATTAATTGCATATTGATCAATGCATGATGGGATTAAATGCATATGAGAATCAATAAATCCAGGTACTATTGTTTTTCCTTTTAAATCATAAGTATTTTCACACTTAATAATACCAGGCGCTTCGATTTTTTTAATGATTCCTTTTTCAACTAAAATCTCTTTCTGTTGTGTTTCTTCAGTCACCATATCAATGACTTGACAATTTTTCATTAAGTATAAATCCATATATTTCTCCCTTCGTTACTTAAATTTTATACTATTTTCTTAATAAATACCACTGATTAACGGAACTTTAACGATAGATTAAACTCAAGAATAACCTTTACATGATATTATTGCCATAGGAGGTAAAGAAAAATGAATTTAGAAAATAAGATTGAAAAACTTTTTTATGAACTTGTTGCTACTAGAAGCGATACTGGTACCGCTTTAGAAAAGGATATCGAGAAATTTATCCACAAAGAATTGTCGGAATATTCTTACTATAAGGAAAATCCAAGTCACTTTGGTACATTTGATTTAGAAGATCATCTCAATCGTCAAGTTATTTGGGGCCTTCTAAAAGGTAATGGTAACGATACTATAGTTTTATTGCACCACCACGATGCAGTAGATACTTTTGATTTTGGTAAATATGAAGCCTATGCTCTACAACCTAAAAAATTAAAAGCGATTTATCAAACATTAAATTTCAATAAAGAAATCACAGAAGATTTAGACAACGAAAATTGGTGTTTTGGTCGTGGTACTAGTGATATGAAAGCAGGGGCTGCCATTCAAATGGCAATACTGGAACATTACAGTCAGTTAGATAACTTTGAAGGCAATTTACTTTTATTATCAGTGCCAGATGAAGAAACATATTCTTCAGGCATGCGTTCTTCTATTGAGTTATTGAATCAGTTAAAAGAGAAATATCAGTTAGATTATAGACTATTAATTAATTCTGAGCCCCATGAACGCAGGGATGAATCTGTTGGTACTTATTATGATGGTTCCGTAGGAAAATTAATGCCTGTTGTCTATGTTAAAGGGAGAAAATCTCATATTGGTCAAATTTTTTCAGGTTTTAATCCATTATCTGTGTTGGCACGTATTGCCATTAAAACTGAAACAAATATGTCCTTCTCTGATCAAATTGGTGAAAATATTTCGCCACCACCGTCCTGGTCATATCTAAAAGATTTTAAAAAGAGCTATGATGCCTCAATTCCTGAAGCAGCCGGTGGATACTTCAGTGTACTGACTTTAACACAAACACCAAAGGATATCTTAGAAAAACTAAAGGTTATTTCTTTGAAAGCCTTTGAAGAAGCAGTACATCAAGTAAACAAAGAATATGATGCCTTCAAAACTAGTGATTCAATCATAAACATTAAACCACGTGTGATGTACTTTAGTGAAATTTATGCGCTTGCAGTAAAGAAGCATGGTGAAATATTTGAAAATATTTATAGTGACACAATTAATGAAATCAGAGAAGAAATATCTAAAGGTGATACAATTATTCCTAATTCAAATTTCAAGTTAATTAAAAAAACTTTAGAATACATTGATGACCCTGAACCTATTGTAGTCCTTAGTATTTCTCCACCATATTATCCACATGTTTCTAATGATTTTTTAGAAACCGATTATCGGATTAATCAAATACATGAAGTAATTAATCAATCAGCAGGTCATTTTAATGAAAGCTATGAACTTCAAAAGTACTTCATGGGAATTTCCGACTTAAGCTATACGTCTCTTAATAATAGTGAAGCAGTTGTTCCTTATATTAAGAACAATATGCCACTATGGGATCATCTCTATAGCATTAACTTTGAAGGATTAAAGAAATTAAATATTCCTGTTATGAATATTGGTCCATGGGGAAAAGACCTTCACAAATTAACGGAACGTGTTAATTTAATGGATCTCAAATACCATACACCAAAACTCATAATGGATATTATAGAAAATGTAATCAATAAAAATTAAAGGGGGAATTATGCAAGAATCTATTCAAAATTTTATTGGTCCAATAGTAGGTATTTTATGGGGCCCAGCCATGTTGGCACTACTTATTGGCGGAGGTGTGTATATTTCATTTAGAATCGGATTTATTCAAGTAAGACATTTTACTTATATGTGGCGACAAACTTTTGGAGGGCTCATCAGTAAAAAATATCGTGTTGAAATTGATGCTGAAGGTGAACTATCACCATTTCAAGCCGTTACAACTGCACTAGCATCAACTGTTGGTGCTTCAAATATCGTTGGTGTTCCCGTTGCAATATTCTTTGGTGGCCCAGGAGCAGTTTTCTGGATGTGGATTACTGCAATCGTTGGTATGGCAACAAAATATGCAGAAGTTGTGCTTGGCGTTATGTATCGAGAGAAAAATGTGAAAGGAGAATTTGTTGGTGGGCCAATGTACTATTTAAAAAATGGTCTAAAATCAAAATTCTTAGGTAATTCATACGCCTTTTTATTTATGTTAACGATTATTTCAGGTATTATGGTTCAAGCAAACTCTGCAGCTGGTAGTGCAGAAAATCTAGGTATTTCAACAACTGCATCAGGTATTATCATTACAGGTATCGTAGGTATTATTGTTTTCGGTGGTGTTACAAGAATCGGTAAAGTATCAGAAAAATTTGTACCTTTCATGGCTGGTTTATATGTTTTAGGCGCATTAGGTATTATAGCTGCTAATATTACTTCAATTCCTAGTGTTTTCGGTATGATCTTTGCTGATGCCTTCACTGGTCGAGCAGCCGTTGGTGGCTTTGCAGGTAGTACCTTAGCACTTACCCTTAGAAATGGTATGGCTAGAGGAGCCTATTCAAATGAAGCTGGTATGGGAAGCGCTGCAATTGCCCATGCTTCTGCTAAAACAGACCATCCTGTACGTCAAGGGATGTGGGGGATGTTTGGTGTTTTCTTTGATACACTATTAATCTGTACAGTTACAGCACTAGTAGTTCTTTCTACAGGTATTTGGACAGATGGTACAATTAGTGCCTCAGCAATGCCTGCTCAAGTATTTAGTAACTTTTATGGACCTTTAGGCGGTATTGTTGTAAGTGCTTCATTGTTATTGTTTGTTATATCAACAATCTATGTTATCTTATTTTATGGTGAACGTCTAGCTGAATATTTATT
This sequence comes from Clostridia bacterium, assembly GCA_035269305.1. Lineage (GTDB taxonomy): Bacteria > Bacillota > Clostridia > Peptostreptococcales > Acidaminobacteraceae > DATFJG01. The sequence continues at coordinate 9,742 of DATFJG010000141.1, read as the reverse complement.
CGGTTATAAATTCTCATTAGTTATGCGTGTTGTCTATTTAGGCGCATGTTTTGCAGGGGCAGTTGGTGGTCTACAATTTGTTTGGATGTTCCTAGACTTATTATTTGGCTTATCTGTTATACCAAATATGATTGGTGTATTAGGTTTAACTGGTGTTGTTGCAAAACAAACAAAAGAATTCTTCAATTCGGAAGAATATTATCTAAAAGATGTTAAAATGTACAAAAACATTTCATAAACTTATGACATTAAAAAACCAGAGTCTTCCCTCTGGTTTTTTAATGTGACTTTTATAAATTAAACTGCTTAATATTTTGATTCAAAGCTGTTATACCTGTTTTTAAATCTTTTGCTAAGTCACTTATTTCAGTCACAGCGATATGCTGCTCATCTATCGTTGCATTCACTTCCTCAGAAGCAGCAGCTGTTTCTTCCGTTACAGCAACAATATTTTCAATCTTACTATTTACTATATTTTTACTTTCTACAACTTTTAAAATATAATCCGTTGAAAGATCTATGTTTTTAAGTACATCTAATAAACTTTGGTTAATTTCTTCAAAGGTATTTGTTACTTCACTACCAACCGCTTCTTGGGCTTTTGTAGAATTTTCTATTTCTTCCATGGATTCAACAACTTCAGTTGAAGTTACTTGTACACTTTCAACCTTGGAACGAATTTCTTTAGTTGATTGACTTGTTTCCTCTGCTAAATTTCTTATTTCATCAGCCACCACTGCAAAGCCTTTACCATGTTCTCCTGCTCTAGCCGCTTCAATTGAGGCGTTTAAAGCTAACAAATTTGTCTGTTCAGCAATATCAGCTATTGTATTTGTTATACCGGTAATTGATTCAATGACTTGACTTAACGCTTCAGTTTTCTTAGAGGCTTCAGATAATGTATTTTTCTGATGCATCGTTGTTTCATTCATTTTTTCAATAACTTGATGACTTGATTTAATCTTCTCTGTTGCTTCATCTGCAACACTTTTTGTTTGAGTATTACTCTCAATTGTTAAATCAATGCCAGTTGATAATTCGTCCATTGATTCGGCAGCATCTGTGGCATCTGCCGCTTGCTCAGTTGCCCCATTTGCAATTTCCTCTACAGCACTCACTACACTATCAGAAGATGATGCTAACATTTCACCGTGGCTTGTTAAATTAGATGAAACTTGATCAACTGAGCTACTGGATGCTTTCACTTTTAATAGGATTTCTTTTACACGTTCACGCAAGCTTTCAAGTCGATTGCCTGCATTATGAATTTCCAAAGTAGAGGATTTAAATGATACTTCTTTACTAAAATCTCCTTTTGCCATTTGATTAATGCCATCAATTAACACATTAATTTTTTTGATTAAAATACCATCAACAATAAAGAAGGTCAAAATACTAAAAGCAACTATTAATCCTAAGACGATTAGAATCATTTGATTACTCACATTCGCTTCTTCTTGAAGCATGTTTTTATTGAGTTCTTCAACAAATAAATCAAATTCCTGACTTGTTTCATTTGCAATAGATAAAATATCTGATTTGTTGAAACTCCCCACTAAAGTTATATTTGATCCAGGAACTTTTGTCATAATAATAGTTTTTTCTTCTCCATCACTCGTATAATCTGCTATTTCAGCTTCTCTCTTTTCTATCTCAACATACTCTATTATTCTTTCTTCTTGAGCCTTTTTACCGACATATGTGAACTCATCGGAGCTGACTTTCCCCTGATCTTCAGGATGATTTAATATATACCCATTTTGATCAACAGCCATAATATAACCTGTTTCACCTAAAGAATAACTGTTCATCATTTTTTGCAAAGAATCAAGATTAATATCTGCCGCTACTACTCCTATGGCTTCTTCTGCCATATTTCTCACCACTTTTGTAGCAGTCATGACTAATTTACCATTATCTATGTCGATATAAGGTGCACTCCAATTCACCTGATTTGGATTTACCATGGCTTCTTTATACCACCCTCTTGTTCGAGGATCATAATCTGATGTATCCCAACTAGGATAAGTATAGGTCTCACCATTTTCATACCCAATATATAAGTATGCAATATCTACATCATTTGCATTTGCTTGTTCATAAATCCCTTGAATTGCATTATTTAAGAATTTTTCATAGGTTTCATCAGGATTATCCAGTATACTTCTTACATTTGAGTTGTTGGCAGTAATGTCTGCAGACAATTCAAAGGCCTTCATGTAGTTTTCTACTGTATTCGTTATAGCATCTAGTTGTTCTTTGTAATCAAATAAACTCTGATTAACCAAAGTATCCGAATAAGTAGTATTAATTTCATCAACTTTTAAAGACACATCTTCTAAATTCTTCTGTGTCATTTCTTTTACATTTTTCGCTGCATAAAGTCCTACAACACTTGTAGAGACAATTAATAAAGCTATCACAGCTAATGTAACTGTAAGTTTTAGACTAATTTTTCTTTTCATAATAATATTTCCCCCTTAATTAAACACACAGTCATTTTACATTTTTTTAAATAATCATTCAAGCGCATTATTATTAAGTATTATTAATAAGATTTTCTTTTTCACTTGACATTTAGGCGTGATAATATTATGATTAATTTGTAACCATTACAAATTAATGTATTTAAGGAGGAAAAAACATGAAGTATGAATGTGAACCATGCGGTTATATTTATGATCCTGAAGTAGGCGACCCAGACGGCGGTATTGAGCCAGGCACTGCATTTGAAGATATCCCAGAAGATTGGGTATGTCCTATTTGTGGCGTTGGCAAAGAATTTTTTGTACCAGCGGAATAATTGACATTAATGGCCTTATCTAGAACTTTCTAGATAAGGCTTTTTAAATACAAAAAAATGGTCCAAAGACCATTTTAAATTTATTCACTTATTTTAACAATTGATTCTTGATCAATAAAAGAACTACCTTTCACTACAACTGTCTTACCTAATATTTCATCATCTACATAAACTTTTGAATCATGGTTTCCTAAAACATTAATATATTCTTTTGTAACAGAGTAACCGTCATCGATTGCTTCATTGATAAGAAATATATAAGATTGTCCTTTTTCTGTAACAACAGCATCCTTTGGAATAACTACTTGATCTTTTAAAAGATTATACTCAATATTTACTTCTGCAAACATGCCTGGTTTAATCGCGAGATCATTATTTTCTAATTCAATTTCAACAGGATAAGTTGTCCCTTCTTTCATTAACCCAATTGATTTTATAACACCATTTACTTTTTCATCTAAAGCATTGATCGTTACTTCTGTCTTTTGTCCAATTTTTATTTTAGAAATATACTCTTCAATAACACCTGCTTTAAAAATGATTGGATTGTTTTTAATAATTGTATACCCATTTTGATTAGTAGCATACATTCCATCTTCAATGGTTTTATTCGCTATAACCCCATCAACAGGCGATTGTATTACTAAACCATCCTCTTGATTACTCAGATTATCTTTTGTTGAGTTAATCTGACTTAATACATTATCATACTGTAACTTTGCTTGATCATACTGTGATTTTGAACGGTCTAATTGACTTTTAGCAATAGAGTCTAAATTATACAATGTTAGGTTATCTTCATAAGCTTTTTTGGCATCCTCTAAACTAATTTTTGCTTGGTCTAAAGAGATTTGTAGTTGGTTTAGTTGATTATTTCTAGTAGTATTAAAATCTTCTTTATCTAAAATAAACAATACATCATCTTTTTTTACTTGGTCGCCAATTTCAAAATTGCTTTTAATTACTTCCCCTGGTGACAATGCTACCGCATTATAAGTTGCTTTGGGAGATAATTGTCCAATAGCATAAGTTGTCAAAGGAATATCTTCACCTTTAATTTCTCCAACTGTTACCGTTACTTTCTCTTCTTGTACTGTAGTATCTGTTTCTTCAGGTTGTGAGCAACCCGAAAAAGCAAATACTATTGATATGATTAATATTACACTTAAATATTTTTTATTCATCTATAAACACCCCTAATCTTGGAAAATTCCAAATTTATTCTTAATTCGCCCCATTAAATTATCATTAATAATATATATATTTGGTATAATAAATAAGGTTAAAACTGTAGATGCAAACAAACCAAATATTATTACATATGCCATTTGTTCAAAGGTTGGATTTTTTAATGCCAATGGTAAAACACCACCCATTGTTGTTAAAGATGTTGCAAGTACTGGCATGAATCTTGTTTTTACTGCACCAGTAATGGCTTCATATTTATCTTTCCCTTGAGCTCTTAGATAATTTGCAAAGTCTACTAATACAATCGCATCATTTACTGCAATACCAACTAAAGCAACACCACCCATCATTGCATAAGCTCCTAAAGGATTGTTTGTAACAATCAATCCAATGACAACACCAATAAAGGCGAGCGGTACACTAATGAGAATTACAATTGGTTGCGTTAGAGAATTGAATTGTAGGGCAAGAACAATGAATACGAGTATAATGGCTATGATTAAACTTCTAATAATATCATTAATTAACTCATCAAGGTTTTCAAGTTCTCCACCATCATATCTTTCAATACCTTTTGGTAATTGAATGTCATTTATCTTTTCATTAAATTCATCAACTACATTTTTCGTATTAACGCCTTGGAATGTTTGGGCTTGAATATAAACTACACGTTCTAATGATTCATGATTAATGATCGAAATCCCTTCTTCAATGGTTAGCTCACAAACATCAGTAAAGTTAACCCTTTGGCCTCTTGGCGTCGTGAAATTGATTTTTTCAAAATCTTTAACACTTTCAATTCTTTTATTATCAACATAACCTACAATATCCACTTCATCATTTTCGTCTTTAAAAGTTCCTAAGTTTGTACCATTAATTGAATTGCTTAATGTTGTAGCAATCATCGCTGGTGATAAACCAAGATTTGCTGCCTTTTCATTATTAATATTTATCTTAACTTGTCTTAAACCTGGTGAAGCATTAGAATAAGGGTTTCTTACCCCTTCTATACCTTCTAAAACTTCTAAATATTGATTAGCATAATCTTTCAATGCATCAAGGTCGTTTCCTCTTAAACCAATCTTAATTGGCGCTTCAGTAGGGGGTCCACCTTGCTGACGTTGCTCTGAAATTCTAAATTCAGCACCAGGAATGCTTTTCATTTTAACGAGTAATTCATTAATAATTTCACTTGTTTTTTGGTTTCTATACTCTTGGTCTAATAGTTCAACAGTAATACGTGCTTCATTATCTGCAAAACTACCAATATCTGTATTATATGACTCAATGGCATCATATTCAAATAGTATTTTCTCAAAATCATAAACAACGGCTTTGGTATCATTCAGTAAATAACCTGTCGGAGCAGTGATATTTATAGTAAAATTACTTGCTTCTTCTTGAGGAAAAGTTTCTAGGTCTATGATTCCTAAAGGAATTGTAGCAATACTTGCAATGAAAACTATTAAGCTAACGAGAACAACTAATCCTCTTTTCCATCGACTTGTGATTAATTTACTCAAAAAGTCTCCATATTTACTAATAATATTGTGTTCATCAAGTTTTTCAGCATTTTTTTCAAGATAACATTGCTTAAAATACATTAATCCTGCAAATATTATTGCGGCAGACCATGCAAAAGCCCCAAACTTACCATCAATTTCAAATGCATATAATGACAGGGCAAATATTAATAGAACAGAACCAAACTTTCGAATATATCCTTTAATGCCTTTGCTTCGATCTCTTTCAGAAATTTTATATTCAGATAAAAAGCGACTAGATAGAACAGGTGTAATCGTTAAAGATACAAACAAAGAAGCGCTTAAAACAAATATTATTGTTAACGGCAAAGACTTAATTGTCTGTCCTAATGCGCCTGATAAGCTGGCAAGGGGGATAAAAGCAACAACCGTTGTTAAGGTTGCAGCTAAAATTGCTGGTGCAATTTGGTTTAATCCAACTTTTGCTGCATCTATTTTCCCTAACCCTTTATCTCTCAAACGATCAATATTCTCCATAACTACAATAGCATTATCAACTAACATTCCTAAGGCAATAATAAATCCCATAAGTGTTAACTGATTAAAGGTTAACCCTGTATAATGCATGACTATAATACTAATCAATAATGACAATGGAATAACAGTTGCCACAATCAAAGATTCTCTAAAGCCAATGAACAGGAATAATACAACTATTACAACTAACAGTCCACTGACTGCATTTTCTACAACGGAATTTAAATCTTCTTGTACTTGAACAGAATCGTCTTGAGTAATAAAGAAAGTCATATCTGATGGATATATGCTACCTTTTCCATTCTCAATTAGTTCTTTTATTTGATTTCCGATCCCAACGGTATCTGTTCCACCGTCTCTAAAAACTGACAAGTAAACTGCTGGGTTTGACTCAGTATCTTTTCCCTTTACATTAACATAAAGCGAAGAAAAGCTTTCAACATCAGAATATCCATCATAAATTTTAGCAATGTCTTTTAATCGCAAAGTTGCGTTACCACTTGAAGAAATAATAAGATTTCTTACATCTTCAATCGACTCAAAACTTTCATTTACTCTAAGGGAAAAGTTTTCACCATCTAATGCTTTTCCACCAATAGGATAATTTATGTTTGTACTTTGGATAGCATTTTTAACTGAATTTAAGTCTAAATTATGCTTAGCTAATTGATCATAATTAAACTCTACTCTAATTTCACGATCATAGCCACCTACAAGATCTACTTTTGTAACACCATTTATGGCTTCTATATCCTTCTGATACTCAATACCAATATTTTTAAGTTCTGTAAGATCATAATCTCCAGTAATTGCAAATCTAAAAATCGGTATTTCTGAAGTAGTAAACTCTATGATTTCAGTGTCACTTACCCCATCAGGAAAATCAATTTCCGATACTTTCGAACGAAAAGTTCGTAACATATCTTCAGGGTTTTTGTCAAAGTCATATTGAACAATAACTTGACCCACGCCTTCTTGTGCAATGGCCGTTACAGATTCAACACCATCAACATCATTCAATTTCTTCTCAATAGGATCTACTATTGCAGCTTCCACGTCCTCAGCAGATGCGCCGGGATAAAGTGCATAGGTTACCGCAGCATTAAATGCCGAATCAGGAAAAGATTCTCGTGGTAATTGTTGATAAAACAAACCACCAATTAGTATAATAGCAATTATAACTAAATATGCAACTCGATATCTTTCAATAAAAATATTTGAGAACTTACCTAATAAATTCTTTTTTTCTTTTAACTCAGGTATTTCATTCATTATTTTGCCTCACTTTCTTATTCTACGAGTTAATCATACACCACTAATATTAAAAAATATCAAAGTATTTATTAAAATTTCATTAAAAAAGTGGCGGTTTCTTATTTACCCCCACTTATTTTATAGTTTTTTACTTTTTATAGTAAAAAGCATCATCTGGTAATTGTCCCCCAACAGAAGCTTTATTAAAATCATATAGAATCTGATAGTATTCATTTATAGCCTCTTTATGTTCGTAGGCATCCATATATACAATATTACTTAGAGGAATCGCAAGTTCTGCAATTTTAGCTTTTGGTAAAATACCATGTTTTTCGACTAATGCTGCTGCAGCTTTAGGATTTTTATTTACATATGCAACACTTTCATCATACATCCCTAAAAAGGCTTCTACAACTTCTGGATGTGCTTTAGCAAAATCTGTACGAACGATTAGTCCTCCCATTGCAAATAATGAATCCCCAGCGATGGCTTCCCATTCATCTAATAAATCAACTGCAACGTTTATCTCTGGATTGTTCATGCGAACAGTCGTTACAAATGGTTGTGGTAAAACTGCGATTTCAACATCTCCAGCACTCAAAGCTTGAGCTAATGATGCATGGTCTAAAGAAAAATCAAGAATAACATCTTTGTCAACTTCAAGTCCATTTTCACTTAACAAGTATTTCATCACATAATCAGGCGTCGCGCCTTTTCCGCTGATATGGACGGTTTTTCCTTCTAAATCTTTAATAGAATTAATTTCAACACCATTCGTTAATATGTAGATTACATTTAATGTATTAATATTTGTTAGTTGATAAGCGCCATCTGTCTTATTATAAATTACTGAAGCTAAGTTTGTTGGTACTGCTGCAAAATCTAATTCACCTTGAATAAGTTTTCCAACAAGTTGATCTGGTGCACTTGCGTTTGTATAATTAATCTGAATATTTTCTTCTGGATTTGTATAATCTTCAAAAAGTTTAATCATCCCTATTGACGTAGGACCATTTAATCCAGCAACATTCACCTCTATATTTTCTTCTACAATCTCTTCTTCATTTGTTCCTTCTGCAACTGGCTCAATTGTTTCTTCCGTTGCTTCAGTTGCTTCAATCATTTCTTCAGTTGTTTGATTACATGCAATTAATGACATCGCTAAAATAATAATGAATGCCATTAGTAGTATTTTCTTCATGTTTAGCTCACTCCTTAAATTCTAAAAAATATGTAAAAAGCCCCTAATTAAGGGGCTTCTATAAGATATTTATTCTTCCGTTGGCGCTGTAAAAGTTCTAGCAGCCATCTCCTTATCCATCATTAACATCCCATTACCTCTACCCTCAATCATTTTGAGTTGATCTAAGATTCCTTCAGCAGTATCTTCTTCTTCTACCTGCTCATCAACATACCAATTTAAAAATGATACTGTTGCATGGTCTCTTTCTTCGATTGCAAGGTCCATTATTTCATTTATTTTACTAGTAATATGTCGTTCATGTTTTAATGTTGCTTCAAAAACATCAATCATATCTTCCCATTCTACTTGTGGTTTTTCAAGGGCTTCTAGTTCTACTCTTCCCCCACGCTCATTAATATAGTTAATGAATTTCATTGCGTGAAACTGCTCTTCTTCAAATTGAACATTCATCCAATTAGCAAACCCTGGTAAATTAATGTCTTCACAATAAGCACCCATTGCTAAATATAAATAAGCTGAAAATAATTCTTCATTGATTTGTTCATTAATTTTCTTTTCAATCTTCTTATTAAGCATATCTACTCTCCTTTAATTCTAAAATTTCTATTTAATGTTACATTCAGTATAACACTATTAATGGTTGTTATACAAGTTTAAGTATTTTTTTTAGTCGACTGATTTAAATGATCTGTTTTACGAATATAATAAAATAGGTACTGTTGAGCAATACCTGCAAATTTACCAAAATGCTCATCTACAAAGGTATTAATAGCTTCTTGTTTTTTATTATGAAAATCATAATAAGCTGCTAGTACTTTTTTAACCCAGGTATCCACAGGAAAGGCGGCTGGTTCTTCACAAGCAAATAATAAGATACAATCTGCAACTTTATTACCAACCCCCATTAATTTTTTTAGTTCTTTTTTTCCATTTTTAAGAGACATTCCTTTAATTTCCTTTAAATTAACTTTACCATCAACAATCATTTGACTCGTCTTCAGAATGTATTTATCCCGATAACCTAAACCACAAGCCCTTAAATCTTCAATTTTAGCCAGACTCAATGTTTTAGCATCTGGAAAACTATAATACTCCTCACCATTAATTGTTTTAATGTATGAGCCATATTCTCTGCTAAGCATTTCTATTGAATTTTTTATTCTTGGGATATTGTTATTAGAAGAAATAATAAATGTTATAATAATCTCCCATAGTTCTTGATTTAAAATTCGAATCCCCTTACCATATTCTATCGCTGCATCTAAATACTGA
>DATFJG010000140.1:0-9765 GCA_035269305.1 Clostridia bacterium | reverse complement strand
TTCTCTTTGATAAAATAATACTGTTGAAAAAAAGGAGGTGCACAATGGCTAAGCATTGTGAAATTTGTGGAAAAGGAAAAATGACTGGAAATCACGTTAGTTTTTCAAATAATAGAAACAAAAGAACTTGGAAACCTAATTTAAGAAAAGTTAAAGCTCATGTTGATGGAGCGAAAAAAAGAATTAATGTATGCAGCAAGTGTTTAAAAGCTGGAAAAGTTGATAGAGCTTACTAAATAAAAAAAGTCTACTGAAAAGTAGTCTTTTTTTTATTTGCTATTATAATTTGAAATTGTATTATGAATATGTTCTAAATATAACTCTGTCGTATTATTAATTCCTAAGGCGCTAAGCATTCGAGACCCAACAACATCTTCAACTTCATTAAAAATAAGTTTCCCCTTTTTTGTTAAGAAAAAATCTAATCCTACGTAGTCAAAATTATCTCCCTGCATAAACATTTCTACATATATCTCTTCACTTTTAGAATAATTATAAACCTGAAAATTGCCTCCTTGTGAATAATTAGATACAATTTTATCATCAGAAGATCGCAAAACAGCACTTACTATCTCATTGTTAATTATGTAAAAACGAATATCCCCAACTAAGTTTGATATAAATTTTTGTTTTATTCTCCTAGTAGCAGGTAACGCTTCAATATTATTAATTAAATCAATTGATTCGCCACCATGTCCTGTATTAGGTTTTATAAGTATCTGACTTTCACTTGAGTAATCTATAAGTATTTTAGGAAAAGTGTAGCCCTTTTCTTTTGCATAAGCATAAGCAGCCAATTTATTGTTCCCAATTAAAGTAATCATTGAGTTATTAAACACCCTAACATTATTTAACTCAAATAATAATGCTACTTCATAAGATCGACTTCTATTAATAACAAAATCAATTACTTGGTTAGCATGATATCCATCCAATAAGATTTGCTCATCAGTTATTAAATCTATCGTTATATTTCTTTTCTGAGCTTCCTCTATAAACCAAGTAATATAAGACTTATTCTTTTTAAGGTCCCCTTTAGAATAGATTAATAATCCGTTCATATAGTCTTTCCTTTTATATACTTCAAAAGCTTAATTCCATAATCAAGACCTGTCGCTTTCTCAAAACTAAGAAAATTAACATTAGAGTTAACTTCACATAATAAAGGTTTGTTATTACTGTCTAATAGCAAATCTACACCACTGAAATCTAATCCTAAGGCCTTATGAGCCTTTAATGCAATCTCTCTCTCTTCTGAACTTAAATCCCAAGGTGTAGCTTGACCCCCCAATGTAATATTCGCTCTAAAATCCTCATCACTTTTTCTTTGCATAGCACCAATGATTTCATTTCCAATAATATTAACACGTACATCTTTTCCAAAACTACTCGTAATTGCTTCTTGCATGATAAACTGTTTGTTTAATAAGCTATCAATTTTTTCTTTTAGTTCACTCTTACTATTAATTTTATAAACTTGCATACCAAAGGAGCCATAGGCTTCTTTTAAGATAATCGGACTCCCTAAGTAATCGAAACATTTCTTATAGTATTTTTCTGTTATCTTTTGGTCTTGATAAACAAAGGGAGACACAATTGTTTTAGGCATTCTAATATTTTTATTGCCTAATCTTAAATGCATTAATGCTTTATTATCACAAGTTTTTATGGCATCACTAGAGTTAAATACTTGATAACCCATCAATTCCAAATGCTTTGCCAAATAAGTATCTTTATCCCAAAAAATGACAAAATTAGGTTTTTTATGAGACACTAGTCCTTCTAAACCCAATTGTCCATTCTCATTAAATACTGGAAGTATCGCATTATTTTTTATTAACTTGAGATCCATTCCAATTAATTTACCATCTTCTTTTAATTTTTTTACTAATATTTCGTTTTTCTTTATTCTAAGGGCACCATTATATATGATCCATCCATTCATTTTATACACCAAACCTATTTAATCTAATGATTTTATAACGATTGCTTTACCTTTTACTAAGCTAATAGTAACTGTTTCTTCTAAAAACTCATTACTTATGCAAAGTGACTCTGATCTCTTTAAATCTGAATAGTCTAAATCATAACGGGAATTTTTTATTGACAAACCAGAAACCATCTCAGAAATTGCTAAGACAGAAAAGTATTTATATTTCCCTCTATCTAAAGTCAACTCATCTCTTAAGAAGTTAATCTCATTCTTATACCCAATAATTTTCCCTGTTATACCTGCCTCAGATAATTTTTCAAGCATTGATATATTAGATAACATATGGTCAATCCGATTGCCTAAAGCACCAATAATCATTACCGCATCAAATTCTTTTTCAATTACATAATCAATTGCAATTTCTCCGTCTGTCGCATTTTTATCACTACTGTATTTATGAATTTTTCCCTCGGATGCAAGAGCCATTTTATATTCTGATGAATCAAAATCTCCAAGTATTAGATTAGGCGTTAATCCTAACCGTTTGATATGATTGAACCCACCATCAACAGCAACTAAAAAGGCATCTTTTTCGATAATACTTTTTACAAACTCATCATTTTCAATTACACCATTTAAAAAAATCACACAATTATTCATTGTTATTTGTTTGAAAACCTTCAGTATCTGGCTCAGAAGTATCAACACTTTCAATAATTTTATTAAACTCATCCACATTGTCAGCAATACTATTACTATCATTAAAAATTGCTGAACCTGCTACTATTAGGTCAGTTCCAGCATCAATAACATCTTTAACGTTATAATCTTTGATCCCACCATCCATTTCAATAATAAAATCAAGACCTAGTTGTCTTCTAACTTGTTTTAAATAAGCTGTTTTTTCAAGAGTATTAGGAATTAATTTTTGTCCACCAAAACCTGGATTTACAGACATCACTAATACCAAATCTACATCCGGTAAAATTTCTTCCAAAACATTTAGCGGGGTACCAGGGTTAACAGATACACCAGCTTTTTTCCCTAATGCTTTTATAGATTGTATAACACCATGAATATGATTCGTTCCTTCGTAATGTACAGTAATAATATCAGCACCTGCTTTAGCAAAATCCTCAACATAGTCTCCAGGATTTTCAATCATTAAATGTACATCAAAAATCATATCCGTAACTTTTCTTAAAGATTTAACTACAACAGGTCCTATTGTTATATTTGGTACAAAGTGACCATCCATAACGTCAATGTGAAGATATTCCACCTGTCTTTCTTCTAATGCTTTTATATTTTTTTCTAAATTTGCAAAATCTGCAGATAGAATCGATGGCGCTAATGCTATCATTTAAAACCTCCTATTTTCTCTTATTTCATTTAATATCAATGTATAAGAATCATACCGACTCTTAGCCATTTCATTTCTTTTTAACTTATCTTTTACAGCACACTTTGGCTCATTTAAATGCATACAATTATTAAATTTACATTTATGTCTACAGTCATCAATCTCTTTAAAGTACTCGCCTAATCTATATTCATCAATAAAAGAAACATCTAAGTTTGCAAACCCTGGTGTATCAACAACCCAACCACCTTCATTTAAAGAAATTAATTCTGTATGACGTGTTGTATGTTTGCCTCTTTTTATTTTTTTACTAATTTCACCTGTTCTTAGTTTTAAATTTGGTTGAATCATATTTAGTAAAGATGATTTACCTACACCAGACGGTCCAGCAAAAACTGTTATTTCATCTTTTAATACCTCTATTAACTCTTCTTTACCTTTTTCTTCTTTTACAGAGGTAATAATGACTTGGTAACCGATTTTCTCGTAGATCTCCTTATAGGACTTGATAAAGTCCTCTGAAACTATATCTGCTTTATTAAAACAGATAACTGTTTTTAAACCAGTGTATTCAGAAAATGTGATGATTCGATCTAATAGATTTAAGTGTGGATCTGGGTGTTTTAAAGCAAAAACTATGACTGCTTGACTGACGTTCGATACCCTAGGCCTATGTAACTCAGTTTTTCTAGGTAGGATTTCATTAATCATTCCCCACGACTCATCTTTATTAATTATTTCAACCAAAACAAAATCTCCTACCATAGGACGATTTGTATCATATTTTATTTTCCCAGTAATTTCACACGTAAAATCACCTTTCTTAGTTCTCACTATATACTTACCTGCAACCCCTTTAAGAATAAATCCTTTTAACATTTTCCTCCTACTCAAAAACTACATTTTGTTGACTAATCATTTGGTCACCATAATAAAACTTAACTGTTGCTGGCCCTTTGCCTTCAACAACTACTCGAACTGTACCTTCTGATTTTAAATGCTCATTTTCATATACAATTTCACTATTTCCATCAACAATTTTTTCTACCTTTATTATTCGCTTTTCTTCAGGAAAGTTAAGAGGAATAATAAATACTTTTTCAAAAACCTCTTCTTCTGGTTCAACTGCTTCATCAGGATTTTCAGCAATTACTAAATCAATACTACTTTCTTCAGCAATTTCCTCACCTGATGGAATACTTTGCTCAACTATTTGACCTGACTCATAATCAAGGTTTTCAATATAAGAGATATCGCCAGTACTTATGCTAATAGGCGCTAATCTTTCTCTAGCCTCTTCTAATGTTAGTCCTTTTAAGTTAGGTATTAAAACTAATGCCTCTTCAGGACCTTTGCTTATAACTAACTCAATCCTAGTATTAGAGGACACCTCTTGTCCGGCCAAAGGACTTTGATTAATTACTGTATCTTTAGGTAAATCAGAGAACTCATAAATTGTTTCACCAACAACTAAAGAATTGTTCTCAAGCTGCACCTTCGCTTCAGTAAAATCATCATGAATTACATTGGGAACAGTTATTCTTTCTGAACCTTGTGAAATAACAATGGCAATTGTAAAATCTTTTTTCAAAGTTTCTCCTGCCTCATGTGATTGACTAATAATATGCCCTGCTTCTACAGTTGAAGAAATCTTTCGAGCAGTTGCATCGACTTTAAAACCAGTGTCTACTAACAATTGACTTCCCTCTTCAGCAGGCATACCAACTACATCTGGCACCGTAATAATTTCATTATCTAATCTATCAGCAATATCATCTAATGACATAATTGTAAAAACACCTAATGTTAGAATGAGTGCCACTAGTATAACCACCATTATACTAAAGACACTAGGTTTTTTATGTGTGTTTTTATTCCGTGGTTTTTTCTTTAATCGCTTCGACATAAAATCTCCATCCTCTATCTCTGGTAAATATTTTGTTTCACTATTCTCTATGCTTACTTCATCTAGAATAATTTCATCATCTAATCTTCTCATCGCTTTATCTAAATCATTAAGTAACTCAAAAGCACTAGAATATCGTTCTTCTGGGTTCTTTCTTATAGCTTTTAATATTATTTTTTCAATACCTGGTGATAAATTTTCATTAATCTCTGATGGCTTTAGGACTTGTCCTTTAATATGCTGTAACGCAATAGAAATCTCTGAATCACCATCGAAGGGTAGTCGTTTTGTTGCTAACTCATAGATCAATATCCCTAAAGAATATATGTCCGTTCTTCTATCGACAACACCGCCTCTTGCTTGTTCAGGAGAAGAATAATGCACGCTTCCTAGAACTCTCTTAGTATTTACTATAGTTGATGTTGTAACAGCTCTTGCAATGCCAAAATCTGCTACTTTAACTGAGTTATTATTATCTATAATTATATTTTCAGGTTTTATATCTCTATGAATAATATTATTCTCATGGGCGTGTTCTAAAGCAGAAGCTATCTGGTAGCTAATATCAATAATTTCGTTATTTTCAAGGTACTCAGGATCACTTATAATAATATCCTTTAAAGTCGTACCTTCAAGTAATTCCATAACAATGTATTTAATTTCCTCATCTTCTCCAACATCATATACATTAACTATATTGGGATGGGATAAACTCGCTGCTGCTTTTGCTTCTTTATCAAATTTATTTACAAAATCAAAATCATTATTTAATTCACTTTTCAAAACTTTTATTGCAACATATCTGTTTAGCAAATTATCCTTTGCCTTATAAACACGTGCCATGCCGCCTTCACCAATTTTCTTTATGATTTCATACCGATTACCTAAAATTTCTTTATTCATTTGTATCCCTCTGTTCCTCTAATTTAATTAGTATCAATGTGATATTATCAAAACCACCATAAGCTTTTGCTTGATCGACTAATCTTTCAGTCGCTTCGTTAACACTCATATCTCTTAATATTTCTTCTATTTCACTGTGTTCTATTAAATTAGTTAAGCCATCTGTACACAAAAGAATCTTAACATCGTTCATCTTTTTTATTCGATATATATCAACCTTATAATCTTCTTTTGTTCCTAAACAACTTGTGATGATATTTTTCTGAGGATGATTATGCGCTTCAGTTTCAGTAATCCGTCCAGTTCTTAATAGTTCCTCCACTAAGGAATGGTCCACTGTGATTTGTTTTAATGTCTCTTCATTAAAAATATAAGCTCTTGAATCGCCAATATTTATAAAGATCAAATCCTCATCATGAATATATACTAGATTTAATGTGGTTCCCATATTTCTTAGATGATCAAATTTTTTTGAAGCACGAATGATTGTTTCATTTGCTATTTTTATTGCATCTAAAAATGCCTCTTTAATAGATCCAAGGGGCATATCTGGATGAATATTTTCTAAATAATAATTTCTAATAATATTAACAGCCATTTTACTTGCAACATCTCCAGCATTATGTCCACCCATACCATCTGCTACAAGAAATAACCTTTCATATTTTTGATCAATAAAGAACTCATCTTCATTTAATTTTCTTACATTTCCAACATCTGTCATCGAAGCATACTTCAAAAAATCACCTCTATTTTTTTATTAACTTACAAATAAAGAATCCATCTGATGCATAATCACCAGGTAATATTTGCAAATGATCTTTCCCATCTAACTTTATTATATCAAAATTTTCGTATTTACTTAAGAATTTATTAATGACCTCTTGATTTTCTAAGGTACCAATCGTACAAGTACTATATACTAGAGTCCCTTGTTTTTTTAATAATTTTGAACTTTCTTCTAAGATCTTATACTGTAAATTTGAAACAGATTGAAGTTCTTCTAAACTTCTATTATACTTAATTTCAGGTTTTCTTCTAATAATTCCTAAACCAGAACAAGGTGCATCTATTAGAACCTTATCAAAATATTCACGATGCTCTTGATCTAATGCTGTACCATCGAATATTTCTGTTTGAATTGAATGAATACCTAAGCGCTTAATATTCTCTTCAATATAAGCTAGCTTACTAGTAGAAACATCCCTAGCAAGAATGCATCCTTGATCTTTCATCAATTGTGCCATATGAGTAGACTTTCCACCTGGGGCAGCACATACATCTAGTACTTTTTCCCCTGCTTTAGGATCTAATACTTCGCTGACAAGAATAGAAGCATCATCTTGAATATAAAAATATCCTTCTTTAAACAGTTCTAAAGTATCAATTGATAAACCATTTAAATCATGAACTAGAATACCAGCATCAGTTAATTTTGACGTTTCTACTGACATCCCAAGGCCCTTTAACCCCTTTAATAAATTTTCACGAGTAGTTTTCAATGTATTGACTCTTATAGATAAAACAGGTGGCTTTTTGTTAAATTTAAATATAGCCTCCGTTTCTTTTTGACCATAGAGATCAACAAAATAATTCACTAACCATTTTGGATAAGAATATGTAATAGATAAATATTCTATTAAATCCTCTTGGTTAATACTTATTTGATCCTTTTGACGAATGAAACTTCTTAAAACCCCATTAACAAAACCCGATGTTTTAAAATTAACTTTCTTAGCAATTTTAACTGATTCGTTAACTGCTGCAGAGTTAGGTATTTTATCTAAAAATAGCACCTGATACATTCCTATTTGCAATATATAAATTATTTCTTTATCTAACTTTGAAAAGGGCTGGGTTGCTACTTTCCCGATATAGTGATTCAATAACAATTTATTCTCTAAACAACCATAAACAATTTTTCTAACCAGATTCTCATCTCTTTTATCTAAAGAATTCTTCTTTAAATAATCATTTATTACTTTATCCGATACTTCTCTACTTTCATCTAGAGACATAAGTATCTTATAAGCTAACTTCCTAGTATTAACATTTTGCATTTTATCTCCTCCAACTATATGTATTTTACCATAAGACAGCCAATATAAAAACAACAAAAAGATGATTCATAAAGAATCATCTTTTTTATCATTATATTTATTAACTTATTATGCTGCTTCTTCGCCTTCTTCAAACTCTTCCATTGTAAATCCTGTAAATCCATAAATAATTGAAATAACTGGATTAATTAAGTTCAAGTAAGCATATGGAAGATATGCGAATGGGTGAACACCTAATGTTGCCCACATGTACGCTCCACATGAGTTCCAAGGAACCAATGGTGAAGTTAATGTACCTGCATCTTCTAACACTCTTGATAAGTTCTTAGGCTTTAAGTTCCGCTTAGCATATTCTTCTTTAAACATTTTACCTGGTAATACAATAGCTAAATATTGATCTCCTGCAGTTAAGTTCATGAATATTTCAGTAAGTACTGTTGTAAGAACTAACTGACCAGTAGACTTAGCCATATGAGCTAATTTTTCAACGATTGCTTCTAAGAAGCCACCTTTATCCATTACACCACCGAAAATCATAGCAGATAGAATTAGTGATATTGTCCACATCATACTATCCATACCGCCACCATTTACTAGGTCATTTACCATTTCCATACCAGTATCTACTCCAAAACCATAGTGAGCTGCACCAATAACTGTTCCCATATCAGCTCCTTGGAAAATCATTGCAAAGATACCTCCAAGTAAGCCACCACCAAATAAACCTGGAATTGCAGGTGTTTTCAATGCTACCATAACAATTACTATTACTGGCGGTAATAACAATAATGGACTAACTGTAAATGTACCTGTAATTGCACCATTAATAGCTGCAATTTGCTCTAAATCTAATGCACTACCAGCATATCGCATGCCGATTACTGCAAAAATTACTAATGTAATAATATAACTAACACCTGTTGTATAAATCATATGTCTAATATGATCAAATAGTGTAGAGCCTGCTACTGCTGGTGCTAGGTTTGTTGTATCAGATAATGGTGACATTTTGTCGCCAAAGTAAGCACCTGAAATAATTGCACCTGCGATGATTGGAGCTGGTATACCAAGTCCTTGACCAACGCCCATTAATGCAATACCAACTGTTGCTGCTGTAGTCCAAGAACTACCAATTGCTAATGAAACAACTGATGTTACTAGTAGAGTTGCTACTAAGAAAATCCCTGGAGATAAAATCTGTAATCCGTAAAAAATCATTGTAGGGATAATTCCTGCTGCTTTCCATGTACCTACAACAATACCTATAATCATTAAAATAATAATTGCTCCCATTGCAGAACTAATTGTATCTACAATACCCTCTTCTAGTTCGCTCCACTTAAAACCATTTGAAACAGCAACTACTGCTGCAACACATGCTGATAATAATAGCGGAATGTGTACATCTGCTCCGAACAATTGCATACCAGTAGAGATTGCTACAATTAAGAATAATATAATTCCTATGGCTTGCCCGAGACTTCCTTTTTTCTCATTTGACATTTTTTCTCCCCTTTCATAAACTTATAAAACTTATATATTAAGTATATGTAACAGGATACAAAAAAAATCAATAAAAATTAAAATAATTCGATAAACC
>DATFJG010000139.1:0-21875 GCA_035269305.1 Clostridia bacterium | reverse complement strand
GAGAAATTTGTAAGTTTTCTGCGATTTGTGGTCCAACTTGTGCAGTATCACCATCAATTGCTTGTCGACCACAGAAAATAATATCAAAAACTCCAATTTTTTCTATAGCCTTAGATAAAACATAGGAAGTTGCAAGTGTATCAGAACCTGCAAACGCTCGATCACTCACTAATATAGCTTCGTCCGCTCCCATTGCTAATGCTTCCTTTAATGCAACTTTTGCTTGTGGTGGTCCCATGGTTAGAACAGTTACTTTTCCACCAACTTTTTCTTTTAATCGAATAGCTTCTTCTAATCCGTGCTTATCTTCTGGATTTATTATGCTTGGTACACCTTCTCTAATAAGCGTTCCTTTTTTTGGATCTATTTTTACTTCATTTGTATTCGGTACTTGTTTGATACATACAATAATATTCATTATAACCTCCCTATCTTAAAAGCGAACTGCCAATAACCATTTTTTGAACTTCTGTTGTGCCTTCATATATTTCTGTAATTTTTGCATCTCTCATTAATCGTTCAACAGGGTATTCTTTCATATAACCATATCCCCCGAGAATTTGAATAGCTTCTCTAGCCACGTCAACAGAAATATCCGAAGCAAAATACTTGGCCATTGCTGCTTCTGTTGAAAAACGTTCACCACTATCCTTTTTCATCGCCGCTTTATAGACAAGATTTCTTGCAGCTTCAACTTTTGTAGCCATTTCTGCAATTTTAAATTGAATGGCTTGGAATTTACCTATTGGACGACCAAACTGTTCTCTTTCTTTAGCATATTGAACAGACTCATCTAAAGCTCTCTGTGCAATACCCAATGCTTGTGCAGCTATACCAATTCGACCACCATCTAATGTTCCCATAGCTATTTTAAACCCATAACCTTCTTTCGCTAATAAGTTTTCTTTAGGTATTCTACAATTCTTAAATATTAACTCCCTTGTATCTGAGGCGTTAATTCCCATTTTGTCTTCTTTTTTACCAAGTGTAAATCCTTCAGTTCCTTTTTCAACAATAAAAGCACTGATACCTCGTGTGCCTTGACTTTTATCAGTCATAGCCATAATAATAAATATATCTGCAAAACCAGCATTTGTAATAAATATCTTGTTCCCGTTAATGACATATTCATCACCATCAAGTACTGCTGTAGTTTTCTGACTTGCAGCGTCCGTACCAGCATTCGGCTCAGTTAATCCAAAAGCCCCTAATTTTTCGCCATTTGCTAAAGGTATTAGATATTTTTGTTTCTGTTCCTCTGTTCCGTATTTAGCAATGGGATCTGCTCCTAATGATGTATGTGCTGACAAAATAACGCCATGGGTAGCACATGCATATGATAACTCTTCAACTGCTATAGCATAACTTAATGTATCGGCACCAGCACCACCATATTTCTGTGGAAATGGAATGCCCATTATATCTGCCGCGGCCATTTTCTTTAAATTTTCTACTGGAAACTCACAAGTTTCATCAATTTCTGCCGCAATGGGCTCTACTTCTCTTTCAGTAAAATCTTTCAACACTTTTCTAATCATTTCTTGTTGATCAGTTAAATTAAAATTCATTAAATCCTCCTTATTAATTTTTAGGTGGCATTAAAACTGCTTCACCAATAATTACTTTTTTATTATTTTGATTAATACATAACGTTTTTAGAATAACCCTATTTTTCTCAACATCTTTACTAATGACTTCAACTTCTGCAGTGATTGTGTCATTAATCTTAACTGGAGCAGTAAACTTTAGTTCTTGGGATACATATATAGCACCTGGCCCTGGTAATTGTGTCCCTAAAACTGCAGAAATTAAACCCGTGCTTAACATACCATGTGCAATTCTTCCACCAAAAATTGTATCCTTGGCATAACTGTCATTTATATGAGCTGGGTTAAAATCACCTGTAATGCCAGCGTAGTTCACAACATCTGTTTCTGTTATTGTCTTTGAAAAGCTTGCCTTGTCACCAATTTTCAAATCATTAATTGTTCTTCCATTCATTATTTCCTCCTATTATTTAACAGCACTACTCATCTACTATATGTTCTATTGCAATTATCATTCCAAATAAAGATTGTTAAAATTTAGCCATTCCTTATTTAAAAATTTATATTATAGATTAGAGTGTCGAATATTTTCTACATATTTCAGGTTAACTCTTAATTAATGCTCTTATATAATGCTTTTAAGGTGTACAAAATATTCTACAGCTATTTTTATCTGTATATTAAACTCAACACATATGATATTTCGATCTAAATTTTTCATGAATATGCCTAATATTTATCTTTATAATATCATATAACACCCAAAAATGTTAAAAATATAACGAATTAAAGCAAAAAAATTAAGGATCTTAAGGATCCTTAATCATTATTCTTATAGTTGTATACCCTTTAATTCTTTAACAACTTGACTATCTCCCGGTTGACAAAGATCATTTTCTGCATTTTTATTATAAATAGCAGCCGCATATTCCCTACAATTTTTGTAACCACAGGCACCGCAATTGTAACCTGGTAATATTTCTTCAATTCTTATGATTTCATTAAGATTCAGTTCTGTTTTTTTAAGAACATCTTCCCTGTGAACAAGTTTATTAACCAAATAACCGAGAAAAATAATACCCGGCATAGTTAAAATGTATCGACTTGCTGCAAAGGGCAACCCTAAAAATTTTACTTCTACAATTAACATAGGTATTTTCATAACTGCCCATGAACTAATGATTATCACTATATTGCCAATACTTGCACCTTTAGTTAATAAGGTTTGAGCAAAAGGGAAAGCAGCATATATGGGTCCAGCAGAGACTGAACCAATAAAAACAGAAATTAGCTTACCTTTTAAACCAGAGTCTTGACCAAAATTATTTACGATCATTTCCTTTGGAACCCAAACAGCAATTAAACCCGAAATAATCATAACTGCAGGTAAAATTTCTATCATTTCTCTAATAAATCCCCAAGAATTACTTAAACCTCTATAAAATAAATCTTTATTATAAAGAAAAACCACTCCGTAAACTATTATAGTTATTATATTGATTTTATTTTTCTTAACTGTTTCAATCATAGAATAATCACCATACCTAAGGCTATTAAAAGCGCTAGTACGAAACTCAATGCATTCCTAATAAATGCAAATTTCTTACCAAAATGTTCGATTTCAATTGGTAAAGTTGCTACACCTACCATTGTTAAAGTTGTAATAAATGCTGCTATTCCAACGAGATTAGCCCCACTTTCAAACAAAGATGCTGCCAAAGGAAAAGCAATAAAAGCAGGAATAATTGTTATTGCACCAATAACTGCTCCGTATAACCCACTAAGAAATAAACTGCTATTACCTAGTAAATCTTTTATAACTTCTGGTGGAATGATTGCAAGCATTAACCCAATTAACATGAGAATCCCTATAATACTGCCCGCTGTATTTAAAAACATGCCTTTAGCCATCATCAAACTTTTCTTAGTCTTCATTTCATCCTTATAATAGGAAATACCTACTGCTAGGACTGAAACAGAAAGTAAAATTACCGTGTTCATAAATCCTCCTTTTTCCATTTGCATATTCAACTATTTATAGTATAATCAAATTATAACACTATATCCGTAACATATGTTACAAGGAGGGAGGAAATTATTTTTAATCAATTAGGCCACTCAGAATTATTCAAAAATCTCTCAGTTAAGAAAATTAAAATTTTATTGTCTCAAATTGATTACTCAATTAAAAACTACAAAAATAACGAAGTCCTATTCTGGGAGGATACGCTTTGTAATCAGTTAAGTATCGTTATTAAGGGTTCGATCCGAGTCGAATCTATTAATTACTCTGGAAAAGTTTTAATTGTAAGACAAATCAGTAAAAACGAAATATTTGGAGAAGGTCTTATATTTTCGAATAATAACTTTTATCCAGTCAATGTGGTTTCTCAAAAAATGAACACAGAAGTGTTGCATATTAAAAAAAATGATATTTTAAAGCTTTTTCAATTGAATCAAGAAATATCAGCAAATCTTATTAGAATTCTTTCTAATAAAATGACTTTTTTAAATCAAAAAGTAAGATTGTTAGCTCTAAGTACTATAAGACAAAAAATTTCACTTTATTTATTAGAAAAATTCAAAGAAAATCAATCAATGAAAATACCCATTGTAACAAGTAAAAAAAACTTAGCAGACTTATTTGCTATTGCTAGACCATCACTTTCACGTGAGTTGATGGCTATGAAATCTGAAAGAATAATTGATTATGACCTAAACTTTTTTTATATTAAAGACTTAGAAAAGTTAAAAAATACATTGTTGGAATAGAAAAAGTCGACTGATTTGTCGACTTTTAGCTTATTATTTATTATAATTTTTCGGTGCAGGAGCTTTTACAACTAATAGTTCAAGTACTTCTGAATTCTTATTTCTAACATTCATTTTTGTATTATAAGGAATCTGTAATACTTTTCCCTTTGGGTAAAAATGTTCTTCTTGCGCATCTAATTGTATAGATAATTTTCCTCTTAATACAGTCATATAAACATTTGAATTTGAGTAATGCTCTGGTAACCCTTCTCCATTATTAAAAGTCATATGAATATAATTGATATTTTCATCCATTATTAATTTTTGAACCTTATTATCGTCTCCTGTGTAATAATCAAATATTTGTTCAATCATCTATCTCTCCTTTTCAATTCTCAACTATTGACTTTATTAAAATATAACACATTTGAAAAGGCCTTTACGTTGCTTATGCAACAAAATAGATTGGTAATAATAATTTTATTCTTTAAAAATATGACATGAGACAAAATGATTAGGCGAAACTTCTTCTAAATGCGGTTCTGTGTTTCTACAAATATCTTCTGCATAGTTACAACGATCTGCAAACCGACAAACCTTTTTAGGGTTTATTGGCGATGTAATTTCTCCTTTAAGTATTATTTTTTCAACTTTTCGATCCAGAGTTGGTCTAGGAATAGCCGATAATAATGCTTTAGTATAAGGATGTATTGGGTTATCAAATAGTTCTTCTGCTGATGCTTTTTCAACAAGTTTCCCTAAATACATAACAGCAATATCATCTGAAAAGTGATTAACAACTGATAAATCATGAGTAATAAAAATAAAAGTTAATCCTAATTTTTCTTGTAACTCATCTAACAGATTTAAAATCTGCGCTTGAATAGACACATCTAATGCAGATACCGGTTCATCACAAACTATGAACTCAGTATTCAAAGATAAGGCACGAGCGATTCCAATTCTTTGACGCCTTCCACCATCTAACTCATGGGGATAAACATTGATTAATCTTCTAGATAACCCTACTAAATCCATTAATTCAAGTACTCGTTTAAACCTTTCTTCTTTATTAACAATTATCTTATTTAATTTTATAGGCTCTTCTATAATTTCACTAACTGTCATTCTAGGATCTAATGATGAGAAGGGATCTTGAAAAATAATTTGCATTTCTTTTCTTAACTCTCTCATTTCCTTATTACTAATCTCGTGTACATTTCTCCCTTTATATATTACTTCTCCATCAGTGGCTTCTAACAATCTCAAAATAACTCGACCAGTTGTCGATTTGCCACAACCGGATTCCCCAACTAATCCTAGGGTCTTACCTTTTTCAATTGAAAAATTGATATCATCAACTGCATGCAATTGACCTTTAGGAGTATCAAAGTATTTTTTTAACTGTTTCACTTCAAGTATAATTTCTGACATTCATTCCCTCCTTTAAAGATCATGGTCACTTAAGTTATATGATTGATCCTTACTATACAAGTGACATTCAACAAAATGTTCATCTGAAAAAAATATTTTTTCTGGCGCTACTTCTTCACAAATTCTCATAACATAATCACACCTGTCACAAAAGTTACATCCTTTAGGTAAATCATAAGGATCTGACATTAAACCCTTTATAGGTTTTAGTTTTGCTTTTCTATTATCTATATTAGGGATTGAATTAAATAGTCCTTCTGTATAAGGATGTTTTGTCCTTCTGAAAATGTCTTCTAATGACCCTTGCTCAACTATCCGCCCAGCATACATAATTGCCACATAATCACATACTTCAACAACAACACCTAAATCATGAGTAATCATAATCATTGACATTTCAAACTTATCTTTTAACTCTTTCATTAGTTTTAAAACCTGTGCTTGAATTGTTACATCAAGTGCGGTTGTTGGCTCATCAGCAATCAAAAGTTTAGGACTACAAGATAATGCAATAGCAATAATTACACGTTGTTTCATACCACCAGAAAACTGATGAGGATATTCATTTCTTCTATCCCTTGGAATACCTACAAGTTCTAACATTTCTATTGCTTTTTCTTCTGCTTTTTCTTTATTTAAGTCCTGATGAATTATTATAGCTTCTGAAATCTGATCAATTACTTTAATAACAGGATTGAGTGCTGTCATTGGATCTTGAAAGATCATAGAAACTATTTTACCCCTAATCTTCTCCATTTCTTTTTCAGATGCATTAATAATATCTATACCATCTAAAGTAATCTCTCCGCTCATAACCCTTCCAGGTGGCATAGGTACTAAATCCAAGACTGACAAAGCTGTTGTTGTTTTTCCAGCACCAGTTTCTCCAACTAAACCTAATGTTTCACCTTTTTTTATATTTATATTTAACCCATTTACCGCTTCAACAATACCATCTTCAGTAAAAAAGTGAATATTAAGATCTTTAATATCTAATATTATATCCTTCATAATCAATCACTCCTATTTTAATTTTGGATCTAATGCATCTCTTAAACCATCACCAATTAAGTTTAATGAAAGAACAGACAAAACAATGGCTAAACCAGGAAATAAAACAATATGCATTTGGTCTCTAATATATGCTCTACCAGAAGATAGCATACTCCCCCATTCAGGCGTTGGTGGTTGAACACCTAAGCCAATAAAGCTTAATGACGCTGTTGCCATAATTGCTGTAGCAACTTTTAAAGTTGCATAGACAATTATAGGAGCCATAGAATTCGGTAACACGTGCTTTAATATTATTATATGGTCCTTGGCACCAATTGCTTTTGCAGCTTCAATGAACTCTTCGTCTTTAACACTTAAAACTGCTGCACGGACTACCCTTGCAAAGCCTGGAATATTTGCTACTCCAATAGCAATCATAAGATTCAACATGCTTGGGCCTAAAGCCGCAACTATTGTTATGGCCAATAGAATTACCGGTATTGCTAAAATAACATCTAAAATACGCATAATTACATGGTCAATTTGACCGCCATAATAACCCGCTATTGCACCAAAAAAACCACCAATTGAAAGCGCAATACTTACGGATATTAATCCTACAAAAAGCGATATTCTAGTACCGTAGACAATTCTGATAAAAATGTCTCTACCAAATTCATCAGTTCCAAACCAGTGGTCCAATGATGGCCCCTGAAGTCGTTCGATTATATTCATTTTTAGCGCATCTTCATTATAATCTCCAATTAAAGGAGCAAAAATTGCCATACACAAAAACATAACAATTAACATTAACCCTAAAATAGCCGTTTTACTTTTCTTAAGTCGTCTCCATGTATCTGCCATCAGACTACGCTTAGCTACTTCATTTTTATTTTTTAAATTTACAGTCTTTATTTTTTCTGCCATTTGATTTAACCTCCTTTAATTGTAGTCTGCTCTAATTCTTGGATCAATAAATGCATATAATATATCTACAACTAAGTTTACGATGCTAAATGCTACTGCAAAAACAATAACACACCCTAATACCATTGGGGTATCTTTCCGTTGTATAGACTCTACCATTAATCTTCCAATGCCTGGCCATGAAAAAACTGTTTCTGTTAAAACTGCGCCACCTAAAAGCACACCAAATTGCAATCCAATTACTGTAATTGCCGGGATTAAGGCATTCTTCAATGCATGTTTCTTAATAATATTAAATTTACTAACACCTTTTGCCTTGGCCGTACTAATATAATCTTGTCGAATGACTTCTAACATTGACGAGCGCATGGTTCGTGTTATACCAGCTGTTGCTGCAATGGCTAAGGTAAAAGCAGGCAAGATAAGACTCTTAAAACCTTCCATTCCACTGGAAGGAAACCATCCTAACTTTAATGAAAATAGTATGATTAACATTAAACCTGTCCAAAAAGAAGGCATAGATATTCCTACAAGGGCAAAAATCATACCTACATTGTCAAAAATTGAATATTGTCTAGTTGCTGAAATAACACCAATGGGTATAGATATTAAAATTGCTAAACCAATGGCGCTAAAGGTTAGCTTAAAAGTATTTGGAAATCTTTGAGTTACTTCACTTAAAACTGTTTTACCAGTAGAATATGACCGTCCCATATCTCCTGTTAATAAATTCTTCATATAATTGCCATATTGTACAATCGTTGGGTCATTAAAACCCATTTCTTCTCTTAACGCTTCTACTGATTCCTGAGTCGCGGAAGTTCCTAAAATCATAGCTGCTGGATCCCCTGGTGTTAAACTAATAATAAAATAAACTAAAAAAGTGACACCTAACATTACAGGAATTAACATTAAAAGTCTTTTTAAAATATATTTTAACATAATACCTCCATCTTTTTAAAAAGAGTAGAACCCCATAATTATGAGGTTCTACCACTCATTTAATATTTTCCAATTTTAGTAGTGTATCTTTTCAATATTCCATAGGCCTTGAGGACTAAGTTCTACACCTTTTAAACCCGCATTTGCTCCTACTACATTGTTCTTAACAAATAATGGTACAATTGGTGCTTGGTCCATAATATATTCATGGAATTCGTTGTAAATTGCTTTACGTTCTTCTAAATCTAATTCTTCTCTAGCAGATATTATTAATTCATCTACTTTTGGATCATCTATTCTCGAGAAGTTAAAGCCGCCGATATTTCCTGAATAGTAAAGTGGTGTTAAAGTAGCATCTGGATCTGGGTTAGAAGTCCAACCTAAGATTAATGTTTCATGTCCACCTTCCATTGCCATATCTATAAAAGTACCCCATTCTAACATATCTATTTCTGTTGTTATACCAACTTCCATTAAATTCGCTTGAATGATTTCTGCAATTCTTTTACGGTCATCACCAGAGGTAGTAATTGTTGTACTAAAACCATCAGGATAACCAGCTTCTGCTAATAACTCTTTCGCTTTTTCTACATTGTATTCATAATCTGATGCTTTATAACCTAACATAGAAGGTGCTAAAACAGATTTTGCTTCTTCACCAGCGCCCTCAATAGCAACTGTCATAATCGCATCCTTATTAATTGCATAGTTCATTGCTTGTCTAACTTTCTGATTTGTAAATGGTTCTTTTTCATTATTCATAGCAAAGAAGTCTACTCTTGTAGATGCTTTTTCATATAACTTTAAATCATCTGCATCCTCAACTTTATTCATATCCATTGTTGCTAACTCTTGAACAACATCTACTTCACCAGTTTCTAAAGCAATAGTTCTTGAAGCACCTTCAGGTATTACTCTAAAAGTAATCATCTCACTTTGACCCATGTTATCAGCATCAAAATAGTCTGGATTCTTTTTTACAACAACTTTATCCCCTGAAACCCATTCAACAAAAGTATATGGTCCAGAACCGATTGGATTTTTAAATTCATCACCTGATTCAACGTATTCTTTCGGTAAAATTGAAGCACCAGCATGTACCAAACTATATAAGAATGGTGCAAATGCTGTTTTAGTTGTTATCTTCACTGTATAATCATCTACTATTTCAATAGATTCAACTTCAGCTAATACGTGCTCAACCTTTGGTTGTTCTATTGATCGTTCTAAACTAAATTTAACATCCTCTGATGTCATCTCGTTACCATTATGGAACATAACACCTTCTTTAATTTTAATAACCCATTCTGTATCCGATGGCTGTTCCCAAGATTCTGCTAAATCTGGTACATATTCAAAGTCTGTGTTTAATCTAAACAAACGATTAAACAGTAAAAATGAAACGGCTTCTGATTTAGTATCATTATGGCCTTGTGGATCTAATGATGTAATATCAGAATTAAGTGCTATGGCAATATCCGTTTGTACTTCTACCGCTTCTTCTCCTTCTTCAGTTGCCTCTTCTTCAGTTTCTTCCATTGAAGCCTCTTCTGTTGATTCCTCTGGGGTTTCTTCTTCAGCTGGAGATGAGCAACCAGCTAACATACCTACAACTAACGATAAAACTAACATAAATACAAATACTTTTCTTAACATTTTTACCTCTCCCTTTCTATTCTTTAATATATATTTAAAAGGCATTACCTTTTAACCACTAAAATGTTTTTATGAAATCAACTAATATCTCTTCTAATTGTTTCACAGATTTAATTTCAACGTATTCATCATCTCCATGCCAATGGTCTCCCTTAGGCCCAAATTCAACAATAGGAATACCCTTTTCAGCATAGTATCTACCATCTGATCCACCATGTTGCGCTGTAAACTTAACATCAGTATCTGGTATAATCCTCTTTAAAGATTCACTTAATTTCTGAATGTACTTGTTTTCTTTTAGACCATACACCCCGGGTTCAATAGACTTAATTATTATTTCACCATCAATACTATTGGTTATATTTTCAATTATTTCATGGGGGTTAATGTCAGGAACATACCTAATATCAAATCCCATAACAGAGCAATCTGGTACACGATTATAAATATCACCTCCATTAATAAAAGCTAAATTAACGGAAGACTTTTCATAATATTCTGAACCTTTGTTTAAAATTTCAAGTGCTTTAATTGCTTTATAGTTTTCATAGGCTTTTATTATCGCATTCTCACCTTCCCACGGTCTTGAACCGTGTGCAGATTTGCCTTTACTAATAACATCTATTCTAATAATTCCCTTTGCTTGAATTGAAATACTTAAATTCGTTGGTTCTGTACATATAACGAAATCACCTAAATATCCTTCTTCAACTAAGTATTTCGTACAGTTCATCCCACCAATTTCTTCATCCGTTACTAATTGAAGCATTATTTTACTTTCTAAATTTTCATCTTTTAAACGAATAATACTTTGAATCATGGCAACACAGCCACTTTTCATATCAGCTGTTCCTCTACCAATCATTCGATCATTTTTCACAATAGGAATAAATTGCTCATCTTTCCCTGAGACGACATCTAGATGTCCATTTAATACAAGTGTTTTTTTACCTTTTCCTATTGTTGTAATATAGCTATAATAACCATTGTTTTCAAGAATGTCTCCATAAATTCCATTGCTTTCTAAATATTTTGAAATAAATACGATTGCTTCATTTGCTTGCTCAAGTGATGAGGAGCGAAAAGTTATTAATTTTTTTAGTAAATCTATAGATTTCAACGATTACCCCCTCTTTAAATGTAAATCAAACCACTCTAATAATTCTTCATACCTTTTATGCTTGTTTTGAGGCCTTCCTTTTACTACCAAACTGTGACTTTCATCTGTAAAAAGGCAAAATTTTGTAGACACGCCATGATAATTCAATGCATTAAACATATTTAACGACTCAGTATAATGGCACCTATAATCTTTTTCCCCATGAATAAATAATGTGGGTGTTTTCACTTGGTTCACTTGATAAATTGGGGAATTTTCTATATATTTATTAATATTACCCCACGGTGTATCATGATTTCCCATATATTCATAGATGTACTCATAACCAATATCCGACGACGTAAATGCTGTCATTAAGTTGCTGATGCCTCTTTCAGAAACAGCCGCTTTAAATCGGTCTGTATGAGCAATAATGTAATTAGTCATATAACCACCATAAGAACCGCCAGTAATACCAAGATTATTTCCATCAATAGATGGATGAGTTTCTAAAACAAGATTTGTAAATTCCATCAATTCCTCATAAGGTATGGTGGCATAGTTCCCACGAATATTAGAGTACTCATCCCCTCTACCATCAGACCCTCTAGGATTCATATAGAACACATAATAGCCTTCTGCTGATAACATATGCATGTCGAAGGAAAAAACAGATGCATACATCATTTTGGGACCACCATGTATGAATAAAATACCCGGATACTTTTCTCCAACTTTATAATCAACTGGAGGAATCACCCATCCATCGTAGTCTTGCTGATTAATCATAAAGTTAATTTTTTCTGGTATGACAATTTTATAATCTTCAAGCCATTCATTATGATTGGTTAATTGTTTATTGTTAAAAAACAACTCCTGCAACTGATGATTCTTCACACCAATATAATAAATACCATCTTTAGAAACGACATACTCATTAATCATTGTTATATTTAACGGAACTTCTTCAACAGACCCATCTAAGTTTATTTCATAGAGAGTCTCATTGTTTCTTTTAGTTAACTTCATATAAATTTTATCTTCATATTTTTGCATCAATTTCCCACCGTAAAAAAAAGCGTCTGATATTATACTTGGGTGTTCATTGCTATAATGGGATCCAAACCCATAATTTCTTATGACTTTTGACGCACAATTAATTACTAATAACTCTTGGTTTTGATTTCTACTTTTATCTGTTAAATCAATTGCCCAAATTAAAACACATTTTTTATTAAATGAAATAATATTCCCAATGCGATAATTCCCCTGTAATAATAATTTAAGTTCGTCTTCATCTAGATCATACATATAGATTTCTGAATTTATCTGATTAAATTTTGATATCTTTTTAGCACTAAACACAATCCTATTATTATCAACATCATAATCAATTTCTTCTATAGACATGTCCAAAGTTGATAATAATGTTATACTTTTGCCATCAAGACTAGACCTAAATAAACTTGTCAAACGTTCGCC
Source organism: Clostridia bacterium (assembly GCA_035269305.1). Taxonomy (GTDB): domain Bacteria; phylum Bacillota; class Clostridia; order Peptostreptococcales; family Acidaminobacteraceae; genus DATFJG01. The sequence goes on along the minus strand of DATFJG010000139.1, from coordinate 9,041 downwards.
TTTTGTGCCTTTGCTTTCTATAAAAAAAGGTGCTTTAGTACTACATTTATAAGGCGCATCTGCACTAGAATATTGTACTTCAGTTAAAAAGTATATAAAATCTTTAATAATTATAAACTTCATTAGTTTAAAAGGAATCGTAGATACTTTAATTATTTTTTGTGAATCTATGTTATAACTGTATAAGTTTGTGCTATTGTCTGTTATTTCTTTTAGGATAATCTTCTCTTGAAAAAAAATATAATCATCTACTTCAAAAGGTATTTCGAGAATTTCATTTTTTTTCAAATCTCTATTAAACAGAATCACTTTTTTTGTGTATTGATTTTTTTCATAATCTATTTGATTTTGAGAATACAAAAAATAATTTCGTAAATGATCTGATTTTAGATTATTTATAATTTTACTATTAATAAAACTTTTTGACCTAAGGTTTTTCATTTTTGTCACCTCACCTATGTATAATGCAATTAGCATTCCAAATATTAACAATATTTAATATTTGATTGATTTTATCTGTATAATCAAGTATTATAAATTAAAGAAGACAAGGAGGCCTAATGAAATCAATTGCCATTATATCTGATTCTGCTTTTAAAAGAAATAGACCTAGTAACGTAGGAGAAATTATAAAAAATAATATAAATGAAGTGCTTTTTGATAAAGTTAAAATCAACAACTATTATGTTGATGAACTAACACCAGAAACACGGATAATAGACGATTTAGTGATTCTTATGGCACGTAGTCGTGTATTAAAAATAAAAGATAACGTTTTAAATACAGATAGTATTATTATTGCTAAACGAACTTTTTTAAAAAAATCAATTCATCAACTCTATAAGATTCCTAAAAACAAGGATGTCTTAGTTGTAAATGACAACATAGAAACTGTACTCGAAACAGTCTCTACACTCTATAACATAGGTGTTAAGCATATCAATTTAATTCCTTATGAAAAAAATAAAAACTACAAACATATTAATTATGCCATTACTCCATCAGAACCAGAATTTATACCAGAGCATATTGAAAATGTATTTGATGTTAAAAATAGAGTATTAGATATACCAACAATGCTCTTAATTATCAATCATTTGTCAATTGATGATAAATCTATTCATCAAAACCTATATAATTATTATCAGAAGATCTTCAGTTCAAATGACGCTATTACACAAAATTATAGTAATTTTATCACTAGAAGCGAAGAGTTAGATTATCTTTTAGACCTTTCCCACGATGGAATATTATTAACCGATGAGTTAGGAAAAATACTCATAGGAAATAAAAAATTCAAAGAAATTTTTAATTTAAACGAAGCCATAGAAAATAAAGTGCTTCATGATTTACTGCCAGAAATAAACTTCAAAGAATACTACAATGATAACGTTCATAGTGATTTAATTAACTATAAAAAGAAGTTCATTAATCTAGAAAAAAAGGATGTTATACACATAACTAATGAAAAAAGAATTTATTTTAATTTCCAAGAAGTAACTTATATAAAAAAACTTGAACAGAATCTTAGTCAGAAGTTAAGACAGAAAGGACACATTGCCAGATATACTTTCGACGATATCGTTTACCAATCAAATAAGATTGAAAAAATAATCGTAATGTCTAAAAAAATTGCTAAAACAGATTTAACAATATTAATTACTGGAGAAAGCGGCACAGGTAAAGAAGTATTGGCCCAAGCAATTCATAATTATTCATCACGAGCAAAACAACCTTTCATTGCGATTAATAGCGCTGCTATACCTGAAAACTTACTTGAAAGCGAACTCTTTGGTTATTCAAGCGGCTCTTTTACCGGAGCTTCTAAAAAAGGAAAGAAAGGTTTATTCGAAAAAGCTAATAATGGCACCATTTTTTTAGATGAAATCGGAGATATGCCTAAACATTTACAATCAAAACTTCTAAGAGTTCTTCAAGAACAACAAATCACACCGGTAGGATCAGATAAGATCATTGATATTGATGTTAGAATTATTGCAGCTACCCACAATGATCCTTTGGAGATGATTAAACTTGGAGAGTTTAGAAAAGATTTATTCTATCGTTTAAATGTCTTCTCCATTGAATTACCGCCTTTAAGAGAAAGAATTGAAGATGTAACCATCTTATTAAATCATTTTACTAATTTTAACTATACGTGTAATACCACTTGCAAAAACTTTTTAACCTCTTATGAATGGCCTGGCAATATTCGAGAACTAGATAATGTTGGGAATTATATTAATACCCTTGAAGAAAATGATGAAATAACAATAAAGTCACTCCCAAGCTACTTAATTAACCAACATAACAAAACGACACAAACTATTACGAACCAAGAAGAATATTATGATGAAAGAAGTATCATCGAAGAAAAAACTGATTTTTCAATTTTTGTTTCAATCTTAAGAACGATTAGTTTTCTCAACTCTATTGATAAAACTGCTGGTAGAAAGCATATTCAAGAAACACTTATGAATAAGTCCATTGAACTAAAAACTCATCTTTTAAGAAAGAATCTTTCTTTAATGGACGATTTAGGTTTTATTATAAGAAAAAAAGGTCGCAACGGGAGTTATCTAACAAAAAAAGGTGAAGTATTTTTAAAAGAAATTCATTAATAGGATTAAAAATGGGATAATAAACAGTATTTTTATACTGTTTATTATCCCATTTATTATATTACTAGTTGAAAAATAATAATACTCATAATACTTGAGATAATAACAATAACCACATTTAACTCTAAGTATGATAATACAATAGCTACAATACCACCAATCATTGCTGAAAGCGTAGAATTTGTTGCAGTAATAATTCCAGGAAATATAAGTGCTGATAATGCAGTATATGGAATTAGTTTCATGAATCTTTTTGTAAAACTATTCTCTTTCAAATCATTAATAAAGACAAATGGTATTAATCGTGGGATATAAGTAACAATTGCCATACCAATTACTATATAGATTAAATTATTCAATAGCATTTACCTCCTCTTCATAGAAAAAAGCACCTATGGCTGAAGAAATTAGAATTGTAATAATCACACGCCATCCACTTGAAATATTTTTACTGATCACAGGTATAAAATATAAAATACTGCTACTAATTATACTGATGCCTGTAATCTTTAGAAGGACACTTTTACCTTTAATATTAGGTACGAGTAGTGCAATAAACATTGCATAAAGTGAAATACCCATACTTGACTGAATAATATCTGGTAAGGATGCACTTAGGTATAGACCAACAACTGTACTCCCTACCCAAGAAAGGTAGGCAACAATATTTATACCTAAAATCCAAGCATCACTTAACTCTTCTTGATCAGCCATAGAAATATATGCAAATGTTTCATCGGTAATACCGAAGGCAATTATTGGTAATAGTTTTTCATCTGCGTTTTTATGAACTTTTTGGCTTAACGAGGCACTCATCAAGAGATGTCTTAAATTAACAATAAAGGTTGTTAAAACAATTTCTACCATACCTATACCTGTACTCATTAAACTAACAGCCATAAATTGACTTGCCCCAGCATATACGATCAATGACATCAGTATTACCACTTCATTTGGAATATCTAGCGCCTTAGCAATTAAACCAAAACTTATACCAATTGGGATATAACCAATGGAAATATGGCTCCCTTTTATAATCCCCTTAATAAATCTACTTTGAAATTTCATAATCCTCCTCAATTGACTTTTTAAATATTATAACAGAAATCATTGTAAATGTATTACTTAATTATAATTAATCCATTAATATAAAAAACACAATTTTTATTAACCTTAAGTATATTTTCTCCATATTCTAATCATATGTATAGTCTTCACAGCTTTACCATTCTTATAGAGAAGCATTTTCTGTTTACTACCACCATATTCTCCTGGTTCAAAATATGTGATTCAACCGGTTTAATCACCTCCCATCTATGAGTACTCGCTAAAACACGGTATCATCAAAGTATTACCAAGATTTATGAAGAACAATATCCCTTTGATTATTTTTTTCCATGGCAGATAAACTTCTTCCATCTTCTTTAAATCTTTCATGTAGTTATATTTTAAATAATTTCCACTAAATAGTGCAAGAGGTTTTGGTATAAAATCAACAGGTTCAGGATTCTTTTGTCTTTCAATAATTTTCATACAATCGTTGAGCATTAACTCAGCGGCTTCATTTCTAGCAATAAAAGACCACACCAAGTATTAGCCCTATGGTGCGGTGATCTTTTATCATGATATAAAAATTATAAATTCATAAAATCTATATAATCTCCTCTAGACATATTCAATCGATTACCCGTCCGCTTAACTCTTCCTTCTATGCAAAATCTACAATGTTCCGGCTGGTCATCAACACAAATTTTATTTTCATATAGTTCATATTTTTTTCTAACTTCCATTGGCGAAATATTTGGCATAACAACATTACAGCCAGCTAGTAACGCTTGTTCTCTTCCATAATCGTCTATTGTACCAACAGCCGTCGTAGCAGGTAGTAAAACCTTTGGTAATATTAATCGTACCAAGGACAACATAACTAAAGTGTCTATTAACGAACCGTTTGATGCGCCTTTTAGTGGGGTTTGTTCATGAGTTAAATATGGACCAATACCTACCATATGGGGTTCTAACTCTTTGAGAAAAAGTAAATCATCTACTAAATCTCTTTTGTTCTGACCAGGTGAGCCAACCATAAAGCCTGCACCAACTTGATAACCAATCTCTCTTAGATCTTGCAGACAATTTTTTCTACTTTGAAATGTCATATTTTCATGTAAACTACTGTATAGTTCTCTATTGGCAGTTTCATGTCTTAACAAATATCTATTTGCTCCAGCCTTAAAATACTTTCTATAACTATCCTTAGATTTTTCTCCTAATGATAAAGTAATAGCAACATCATCATATAAATTTCTAATCTCTTTTATAATTGCTATCATCCGGTCATCTGTAAAATATGGATCTTCACCACTTTGTAGAACGAAAGTCCTATATCCTAAGTTATAGCCTTTTTTGCATGCATCAATTATTTCTTGATGTGTTAATCGATATCTATTAACATTTTTATTGTCTTTTCTAATACCACAATACAAGCAATTTTGCTTACAGTAATTTGAAAACTCTACTATCCCCCGGATGTAAACATCTTTTCCATAGTATTTTTCTTTCATACTCGAAGCAACATTTGATAAGTACTGTCTATTCTCAGTAGTAATATTATTTAATATATATAGGTAATCCTCTGGTGTAGCAACGTTATTTTTTTCTAAAGCATCTACAATTTTTTTAAATTCTTCATCGACTGTAAAAGTAGTAACCATTTTTCCTCCTAAATAAAAAACTTCCCATAGGGAAGTTATACGCATAGTAAACTATAAAATAGTCTATATTTATAACTGCCTAATAATTAAGATTGCTCTCCACTGTTAGGGGTTAATTTATTATTACAAATAAAAAATGAACTAACACTAATCATTTGATAATCATATAATATCACAAACTACTTTATTGTCAATAATTTATCAATCATTTCTTTTTACTTTATTCAATGGTTACTTTATTGCGACCATTTTTCTTACTTTTATACATTAATTGATCAGCTCTTTTGATAATACTTTTTAAATCATCACTTTTTTTAGCCAATGTACCACCAATTGATACCGTAGAACTAATCATTTTATCTTCATATCTTAAAACAGAATTTTCTACCAACATACGTGTTGTTTCAGCAATTCTATTTAAAGCTTTATTATTCACACCACTCAAAACAATAATGAACTCCTCTCCACCCCAACGGCCAGCGATATCTGTTTTCCGTATAGGCTGGTTCAATGTATTTGCAACTATCTTGAGCATTTCATCTCCAAGATCATGCCCATAATTATCATTGAATTTTTTGAAATGATCAATATCAATAAATAAAATACCATAACCAATATCTAAAGTTTCGAAATCATTGATCTTATTCTTAATGACAGATTCGATTTTTCGACGATTTGGCAAATTAGTCAACTGGTCATGTAGAGCTAACTCCTTAAGCTGTTCAACTTCATCTTCAGATATCTGGATTTCCTTTGATAACACATTGAAAATTTCCACAGCGCCAATTGCTTCACCAGATTCGTATAAAGGTAAGGTTTTAACTCTAATCTTCACACGATGGCCTTGTTTATGATGTAAATATACTTGGGTTTCTCTTTCTTCTAAGTCATTGATTGTTTTTTGAAGGGGACAACCACCTAGACATAATTTTTTACCAAAACCATCTACATGATTTAATATATTGTCATAACAGTGAGAACCAACAACTGTTTTACTGTCAAATCCTGTTATTAGTTCAGCCCCTTTGTTCCAGAAAGTTATTTTGCGGTCATTGTCAACAAAATAAATACCTTCATCAATTTTATTTAGCATGGTTTTATAGAAAACATCATTCATTTATAACCCACCTTTCTCAAGATAGTATTCTATTACCCTTTTTATACCCGACTTAAAAGTAGTTTTCAAATTAAATCCTAGTTCTTCTTTTATTTTTTTGTCAGATATATTATAAAAATAGTCATGACCTCTTCGATCATCAATAAAAATAACTTTTGATTGACTCTCAGTCTTATAATCATTTTTTAAGATAGTTATGATTGTCTTCACTAGATTAACATTAGTTGAAACATAGTTCCCCCTAATATTATATATTTGACTTTTCTTATTATTAACGACTAAATATATTCCTCTACAATTGTCTTCTACATATAACCAACAGCGTTTGTTCAAACCATCTCCATAAATCGTTATTGGTTGATTATTAATATATGAAGTAATAATTTTAGGAATAAACTTTTCGACATTCTGATTCACGCCATAGTTATTCGTACTTCTAATAATATTTGCTGGATAGTTAAATGTATTGATATATGCTTTTATTAAAAATTCTGCACTGGCCTTAGAAGCTGCATATGGGTTCATAGGATTTAATAAACATTTTTCATCAAAAACTTTTTCTGAATCCTTGAGTGTAGACCCATAAACTTCATCTGTTGAAATTTGGGTAAAAGATGTATCCTTTAACTCTTTTTCCTCCCATACTTCCTTTGATACTGATAGGAGATTTTGAACCCCTAAGACATTTGTTTCCACAAACTCTCTTTGCGATTGAATGCTTCGATCCACATGTGTTTCTGCAGCAAAATTTATAATTCTATTAATATTATACTTGTTTAATAGATCCCTTATAAGCTTTGATTCAAGAATATCCCCTTCAATAAACACTACTTTGGAATTTTCTAGGAACTTGTTAAGTCTATCCTTTTCACCAGCATAAGTTAATTTATCTAAGATTATTATTTGACAATCAGGCTCATTTTTTAATAAATACTCAATAAAATGAGAACCAATAAACCCAGCACCACCTGTCACTAAATATCTATTCATTGCACCGCTCCTTAAAAAACTTTTGAATTGTATTAATTATCCTATTAACATCATTAATTTCTAGATAGTTATGAAGAGGTAGTCGTAATAAAGTTTTACTGCCTTTAGTAGTATAATAATCATCACCAATAAACTCTCCATATAATTTACCTGCCTTTGAACTATGTAGCGGAACATAATGAGTATTCGTATGAATTTTATTTTCTTTTAAGTACTCTTTAAGTTTTTTAAGCGTCTCTGGCAACTTAAGTTTAATAAAAAATAAATGTCCATTATTAACATTCTTATTGCATTTTTTTTGCCGATACAAGTAATTGTTACACTCTAAGTTCTCCAATCCTTTATAATATAACTCCCAGAGTTCTTTTCGATAAGCATTTATTTGGTCTAAAGCCTCTAATTGAGCATACAGAAAAGCAGCATTAATTTCACTCATCAGGAAAGAAGAACCCAATTGTTGCCAAGAGTAAAGGTCCACTTTATTATTCATAAAATCATGACGATTCGTACCCTTTTCTTGAATAATATGAGCAGCTTCAATAAACTCATCGTTATTAATAATTAATGCGCCACCTTCTCCACCAGAAGTTATGTTTTTAGTATCATGAAAACTAATACATGAAAAATCTCCAAAACTTCCAAGAGGCTTATTGTTATACAAAGCACCTATACCCTGAGCATTGTCCTCTATTAGATATATTTCCTGATCTTTTAACAAAGATAGTAATTCATCAAACGCAACAGAAAAACCACCATAATTAACGACAACAACAGCTTTAGTCCTTTCTGTAATGGCATTTTTTATTGATTCAATAGAAACATTCATTGTCAAAGGCTCTACATCAACAAACTTAATTTCAGCCCCTCTTAATGCAAAGGCATTAGCTGTTGAAACAAAGGTATATGACGGCATAATTATTTCATCTTTTGGATTAATATTTAACAACAAAGCAATCATTTCCAAAGCACTAGTACACGAGGGTAACAACATTGATTTGCCACCTAATCTACTTTCTAATACTTTGGAAACCTTACTTGTAAAGTACCCATTTCCATGAAGTGTCTTTTGATCCATGGCTTCATTTATGTATTCAATTTCTTTTCCAGTATAATATATTTCATGAAAATTAATCATTGTGATATACCCCCATTAAAAGCTAAAGTCCGTAGCATCACACTACGAACTTTAACATTATATCATAAATTTAGTTTTATCTTAAATTATTGAACAACAGGATAATCTTTATTACTCCATCCAAGTGGTGCATTAGCGCCTACGCCCATACCACCATTTAATGATACAGCATCATAACCTAATAATCTTAGACCGGCTACAGTTTGTCCTGCAGTTTGTCCTGAATAACAATAGACAACAATTGTCTTGTCCATTGGTAAAGTATCAAATGATTCTTGCATACCTTTACCCCAAGGGATTAATTCAGCACCTTCTATATGACCTTCATTGTATGCTTCTTCTTGACGGATAGATAATAAATAGAAATCTTCTTTATTATCAACCATTTCTTTTAGGTTATCTTCTGAGATCTTGTAGTTCTTGTATTTTGTATCTGATACATCAGCTAAACCATTATAGTATGCATC
>DATFJG010000138.1:0-55694 GCA_035269305.1 Clostridia bacterium | reverse complement strand
AATAATTCTTTTAATAGGGATTCAAGTGGGTGCTATTATGTGGAAACTTTGGATATTAGATATTGCAATAGGTTTAATAGGCGCTTGGTTGATTAGTTATAGGAGAAACTTAACCATTAATAGCATTGGTTTTATATTATTCTTATTTAAAGGTGGTTATTGGTTTTCAAGATTCTTTTTAACATCCATGCGAACCAGTCATTTGTGGTTATATGAAGTCTATATCGGTTCATTTATACTAATTCTAGGGGTTATTGGTTTCATATATTCATTAGTAAAAAATAGGCAAATAGAAAAAAGATATCATTAGGGATAACATTGAAAATAGATTGGGGGATGGATTTTTTCGAGAGGAAAGGGCTTATTACATACATAGACTTAATTTCATAAAAATTAATGAGAAAGAAGAATCAATGAATAAAAAAAAGAGTATCATATTAGATTGATGGAGAATATTAATAAGATTTATTCAATTATAGAAGTGATTTTTTTAGGATAAATAAGATCAATGATAGAAAATAATATAGATAAGAATTATTTTACGTCAAATTTTAAGAGTAGAGAGGATTTAAAAATGAAAAAATCAATACATCATGTTTGTATTCAAACAAATGATTATGAAGCTTCCCTTAAATTCTATAGTGAGATATTAGGATTTGATTTAGTGAAAGAAACTCGTAATTTTCATGGTCGTCGCTTTAATAGTTGGTTACAAATTAGTGGCTTTATGATTGAGTTACAAACAAGTAAAAATAATGAATTATTGGAGAAATGGCATAAAACAGTTGAGGGTATTGCTCATATGTGCTTTATGGTAGCTGATGTCCATGCTGCTTATAAAGAAATAAAATCTACAGGTTATAATAATTTTAAGATAAAAGAGAATAAAGTAATTTATAAAGTTGAGGATGGGTATTTGTTTAAAGTAATCGCGCCAGAAGGTACAATAATTGAGTTTAGAGATTCAAAGTTAGGAGGTTAATTTATGATAAAAAAACTTTTGGGTATAGCACCAAGTAAAATTGGTGATAATATATATAAACCCTCACCATTGTCATTAAAGCTTGGGACTTCTGATAAAACTAATTATAGTCACACGAATTATCATAAATCATATAACGAAGACCAGTTTAAAGTACTAATGATTTGTACAGAAGAGAAGCATTTAGAAATGGCTAATGGTAAAATGTTTTTAACTGGAAACCATCCTGTTGAGATGTTTGTACCGTTGCTTCATTTTGAAAAAGCGGGTTTTAAAACTGATGTTTTTACACCAACTGGACTACCAGCTAAGATAGAAATGTGGGCTATGCCTAAAAAAGATCAGGCAGTAAATAAGATTTTTTCAAAGTACAAATCAGAACTAGATGATCCTAGAAGCCTAAAATATTTTGTAGAAAATAAAATGAGCAGTACTGATGAATATATTGGCATTTTTATACCAGGAGGACATGGAGCGCTTTTGGGTTTGCCTGAGAATAAAGATCTAAAAGCCTTAACGCATTGGGCTTTTGATAATAATTTGCTAATATTTTCAATTTGTCATGGTCCAGCTGCTCTTTTATCAGCAAATATTGGTGAAACTGAAGAAGATTTTATATTTAAAGGGTATTCCATTGCAGCTTTTCCTGATAGCGTTGATGATAAAACACCTATGATTGGTTATTTACCTGGTAAATTAAAGTGGTATTTTGGAGAAAGGTTGAAATCTCTAGGAGTAAATATCATTAATCAAAAAGCAGATGATACTTGTTACAAAGATAGGAATTTAATAACAGCTGCAAGTCCACAAGCGGCTAACAGTTTTGGAGAGTTAGGAGCTCAAGCATTATTAAGACGTGTAAAGGAATTATTGTAGGGTATTGTAAATTGACACAATAGCTTTTGATTTAAATTAATATGAAAGTTCAAATAATTGGTTAATCTTAATATATCTTTGCATAATAATATTTGTCTTTGATATATAGTTGTTGAGTTATTGGAAATTTGAGAAAAATGAATACTATCTAGGTGATAAATATGGATCTATTAGTAATGCGATTTTATTGATTTTACATGAAATCGAGTCAGCATATGAAAAGGAAATTGTATTAAATTAATAGCTATAGGATTATAAAAGTAAAAATCATGAATCAATGAGATATATTTGGGTATAAGATAATTAAGTAAAGTTGATCAAGTTGATTTATTTAAAAATGGGATAATTAATTGAGGGAGAGGTGAATTTTATGTTTGAAAAACTACTTGTTGTCTCAGATATGTCTCCTAGTTCAGATGCTATTATTAGATGTTTAGGTAATCTTAAAAAATATGGAGCAAAGGAATGTACATTACTACAATGTATCAGTACCCAAGAGATTAGTTCCTTAGCTTTCTCTTATTCAACAAGTATCATTGAGCATATACTAGAAGATAAAAAAAAGACACTAGAAGGATTAGATTTTAAAGTTAGAACAAAAATCATATCAGATTTTCCTAAAAAAGTAGTCAATAAAATTGCTGTTACAGGTGATTATTCTATAGTAGTCGTTGGAGAGATTGAACATTCAAGAGCAGGAGAAATGTTATTTGATCGATTGACTTATGGAGTTATTCATACATCAGAGAAACCAGTTTTAGTTATTAGATTAGTTATGGATGAAAAAAAAGATTATCAGAAAGTAAGAGCCGTTAAATATAATATTGATGATCATATTTTGTTTCCAACTGACTTTTCCAAAAATGCTGACCATGCCTTTGAATACTTAAAGAAGATGATCTCAGATGGTATTAAGAAAGTAACCATTATGCATGTTGAGGAAGGGCCTGGGAGCAGTAGTTATGAAAAATTAGAAGTATTAAAGAATAAACTAAGTGAATATAATGATATAAAAATTGATTTAGTAGAAGATTCTGGTAATCCAACAAAAAAAATATTAGAAGTAGTAGATGAAAAAAACATTTCATTAGTTGTTATGGGAAGTCAAGGGAAAGGCTTTATTAAAGAGTTATTCGTTGGAAGTGTAAGTCACGACATTGCAAGACATGCAAATGCTTCCGTTTTATTAATTCCCTTTAGCAACTAAATTTTAACTTAAGTTGATGCTTAATCTAGAAGCTTTTAATTAGCTGCTAGATTTTTTTATTTAAAAGGTTAAGATAATGTAAAGTGGGTATAAAATGAAATAACAAGATAATTTTGTATCAAAAGAGAAAAGAGGGAGTTATGAGAAAGAAACTATCTATTAAAATGATGCTTTATATTGGTGGCTTAGTTTTACTAGTTGCATTAGGTCTAGGGATTACAGCGTTATTTTTTGCAACAGATACAGTAGAAAGTGAAGCTGAAAAAACAATGATGCAGATTACAGATCTAGGTTCTGCAGAAGTTGAAAAGCTTATCGAAGGAAGATTAGATGTTTTATATGAAGTAGCTAATCGCCAGCAAATGCAAACAATGAATTGGGAGTTACAGAAAGAAGATTTAACCGATGATGTGGAACGATTAGGTTATTTAGATATGGCTGTAGTCACGCCAGATGGTAAAGCTAAATATGTTATTGGTGATACTGTTTCTGAATTAGGAGATCGTGGATATGTTCAGAAAGCTTTTAACGGTGAAGCAAATGTTTCAGATGTTATAATTAGTCGAGTGACAAACTCTGCTGTATTAATGTTTGCTGCTCCTATTCAAAGAGGCGGACAAACAGTAGGTGTTTTAATTGCGAGAAGAGACGGTGCCGCATTAAATGATGTTACTGATACCATGGGAATAGGAGAAAATGGTTATGTGTATGTTGTGAATGGAGAAGGAACTATTGTTTCCCATCCAACCCGTGAATATGTAATGACTCAACTAAATATAATCGAAGAAGCAAAATCAGATGATGGTTTTAAAGAAGTAGCAGAAATGTTAGAAACAACTCTTGTAGAAGAACGCGGTCTAGGAAAGTATCAATTTAAAGGTAGAAATATGTACGGGGGATACGCACCAGTACCTGGAACCGAATGGATTCTTATTAATGTGGCTTTAGAAGAAGAATTTTTTGAAGGATTAGTAAGCATGCAAAGAGCATTGTTATTTGCGAGTATAGCCTTTGTATTAATTGGTGTTCTAATTGCGGTTTTATTAGGTCGTTCAATAGCAGGACCAATTACCTACTTATCTGAAGAATTAAATAAAGTTGCAAAATATGATTTGACTGTGGAGGCGGATGTACAAGGAGATAAAATAAGAAAAAAAGAGGATGAAATTGGTAAGATTGCAAAAGCAGTTGAAATTATGCGTAACAACTTAAAAGGATTGATTCATGAGATTAATGATGATGCTGTTAATGTAGCTGCTTCTTCAGAAGAGTTAACAGCAACGAGTGAACAAGTTTCAATTGCATCTGATGAAGTTGCCAAGACTATTGAAGAGATTGCAGAAGGCGCAACAGATCAAGCAAAAGAAACAACAGATGGTGCTCATGAGATTAACATTCTTGGAGATATTATTACAGCGGAAATAGAACTTGTGAAGATATTAAGTGATTCAGCAAATGAAGTGAATCAATTAAAAGAAGAAGGACTAGTTGTGTTAAAAGATCTTGAAGAAAAGACGAATGAAAACAATGATGCGTCTAAAGAGGTGCAAAGTATTATTATTGAAACGAATAAAAATGCAGATAGAATTGAATCAGCAAGTGATATGATCAAAGGCATAGCAGAACAGACAAATCTATTAGCCTTAAATGCTTCAATTGAAGCCGCTCGGGCTGGGGAAGCTGGCAAAGGTTTTGCAGTAGTAGCCGATGAAATAAGAAAATTAGCAGAAGAAACAAATCAGTTTGCTGGAGAGATATCAGATACGATTGCAAGTTTAAGTAATATGACTGAAAAAGGTGTTAAAACTATGGATAAAGCAGGAAAAATTGTAGCAGCACAAATGACGAGTTTAAACAATACCCATAATAAATTTGAAGGTATTTCAGAAGCTGTTGATCAAGTAAAAAATGTAGTCAAGGAATTAAATGAATCTACAGAAAATATGATGGATAAAAAGACTCAAATCATCAATATTATTGAAAATCTATCTGCTATCTCAGAAGAAAATGCTGCTAGTACAGAAGAAGCTTCAGCTTCCGTTGAAGAACAAACTGCATCAATGGCACAGATTTCTCAGGCAAGTGAAGAGTTGTCAATACTAGCTGAAGATATGCAAAAAAGTATTGCAAAGTTTCAAATCTAAAAACAAGTGTTATTTGTTAGTGTAAAATTACTTTGGGGGAAATAAAAAAAGTAAATAAAAATAGTTTTCTAGGGTTCCGCAGGTAACTGGCTGGTCCGAGAGAAAACGCACATGATTAAATGTGTACACGGAAGGACAAAAGCCTGGGAGGTATTAGATATATCTCTTAGGCTTTTTTTGTTAAGTTTAGAATGGAGGATACAGGTGAATCAATTTAGTTATAAAGATATTTATTTAGAAGAGGGTAAGAATGTGTTAGAAGTCAATATTTTGCCAGAAAAATACTGCAATTTTGACTGTATTTTTTGTCCCATTGGTAGGTCTAATAAACAAATAGATAATACTCAATCTTTTGAAAATACTCAAGAAGCAATAGATCATTTGAGTGAAATTCTTGATGAAAATAAAGTTGATCTGGTTTTTATAAATTCGGCTGGAGAAGCCATTATTCATGAAAGAATAGAAGATATTATTAAAACAATTCATGATAAAGAAGTGGCTGTAAGACTATTATCTAACGGATATTTATTAAATAACGAAAAATATATTGAAATTGCCAATAAATGTGAGGAAGTTATTGGTGAAGTAAAAGCTATTACTGAAGAGGACTTTAAAAAATTGCAAAGACCTATTGAAGGCTATACTTTAGAGAATCATTTAAACAGTTTAATTGAATTTAATCGTCAATTTCATGGAAAATTCATCCTAGAGATTACGGTTATTAAAGGATATAATGATGATGAGAAATCAATTCAAAAATTAGAAGAACTAATTAAAAAAATCGATGCAGAAAAACTCATAGTCATAACTATGGATGGTCCCTTTGAGAAAAAACTAGGTGTAACAGATAATCAATTAAAAATAATTAGAAAAAGATTAGAATCAGTAAAGTAGAAGTAGAAATGGAGGACAAAATGAAAAAGTTTGTTATAGAGAAATCCTTTTGGGAAATTTTTCCTGAAGCAAAGATCGGTATTGTTATTTGTAAAGGCATTGATAATCAAATAAAGGATACAGTGAAATATGAGAAACTTTTGAGAACTGCTGAGAAAGAAATTAAAAAGTATTTGCCTAAAGAACAGTTCAGTAAAAATGAGGTGATCCATGTGTGGCGTCAGGCCTTTCAGAAGTTTAAAACAAAAAAAGGGGCTAGAGCTTCTATTGAAGCCTTATTTAAACGTGTAAGTAAAGGCAATGAAATACCAAATATTAATCCTTTAGTTGATTTATATAACTCTGTTTCATTAAAATATGCATTACCTTGTGGTGGGGAAGACATTGATACTTTCATAGGTGATATTCGACTAACCCAAGCACAAGGTGGGGAATCATTTATTACTTTAGGTTCAGATAAAAATGAACCGCCGTACCCTGGAGAAGTTGTTTACAAAGATAATGCCGGTGCTATTTGTCGCTGTTGGAACTGGAGAGAATCTGTTCGAACACTATTAACAGAAAAAACAACGAATGCTTTTCTATGTATTGAGTCTACAGATCAAAATTCAAGTGAACGTCTAGAAGATGCTTTAGATGAGTTAAAAAACCTTGTACAACAGTATTTAGGCGGGGAGTGTAATATCCATATTCTAGATCTAGACAATAAAAGTATTATAATTGAAGAATAGCGACGTAATAGTAGAGAAAGATTCTTTTTAGTATTTTCCCTGTAATTTTTTCTTTGTCATTATATAAGTTAACTTCTAATTGTTAAATCTGTATGATATAATCAATTATAAATGTGAGTATTAAATGGAGTTGAAAGATAATAATTGAGATGGAGGGAAAAATGTTTTTAGCAAATATTAAACTAGGACGCGTTGAAATAAATGCAACATTCTTTTTTCAAATATTTAATACATTAGTTCTAATTGGAATAATTGTAATGATTGTTTTTTTTGTTAAGTTCATAATTAACAACTATAATAACCATAAGAAATTGAAGACAATAGAAAGTCAATTGGCGCGAGTAGAAAAACTATCAGAAAGTGGTCAAAAAAATGATAAGTAAAATTTTTAGTCTTAGAAAAAAGAGAAAGATAAGAATAACATTAACTTTATCATTTTTAGGCATTTTTTCCCCCTATATTTTCCATATTTTTGGAAGTGTTGGTCAGATATTTTTACCAATACATGTTTTTGTCATGATTGGTGCATATATTTTATCACCAATTTATGCACTAACAATTGCTGTAATAATACCAATTATTAGTAGTTTTTTAACAGGCATGCCTATAATTTATCCGATTTTACCGATATTAATGATGGAGTTAATAACATATGCATTAGTTATTGGTTTTTTAAAAAGAAGAGGACTTTATCAGAGTTTAATTGTAGCTATGATTAGTGGTAGAGTGGCTGCAACCTTAACGGTTTTCTTATTAAGGGAAACAATGGGTTTAGCAATGCATCCAATTAGATATATAGAGTCAAGTATTATTACAGGCTTACCTGGGATTATTTTTCAAATAATAATTATACCAATAATTATTACCTTAATTAATAATCATTCAAGTCCATGGAGTGATTTCCATGGGACAGATTAACTTAGTGAGTAGTATCTATGGTTCTTCATTTCTAATGTTAATACTATTTATCATTATCAAAAGTGTTGGAATATTTTTTGCTCTCATAGGAGTATTAATTTTAAGTGAGTTTAAATCTAAAATAAATAATTATGATTCAATAGACTATATAATTGTATTAGGTGCAGGTCTTGATGGTGATCAGGTATCAAACCGTTTAAAAAGAAGATTAGACGAAGCTTATAATGGATTTCATCATCTTGATATACCTATTATTGTATCGGGTGGTCAAGGCCCTGATGAGCTTGTATCGGAAGCTTATGCAATGGCGGAGTATTTAATAAAAAGAGGCATTAATAGGAATCGTTTAATTTTAGAAGATCAATCGACTTCAACTCAAGAAAATTTATTCAAGAGTTTTAAAAATATTCAAGAATATAGAAAAAATATTGCTATCGTCACAAGTGATTACCATATGTTTAGAGCAAAAATGCTAGCTAAACGACTAAATATGAATGTTCAAGGCCTTACAGCTCAAAGTGTAAGAAAAAAATTGCCGAAACAATTCATTCGGGAAATTTTTGCAGTATTAAAAGATCTTATTGTTAGAAAGTTCTAGACGGGAGTGTAAATATGTTTCAACGAAACAGTTTATTTAAAATAACTCTATTGATGCTTTTTCTATTGACAATTGCTTCTTGTACTCAAAAAACAGTTGATGATAATACAGCAGGATATATTTCTATTGATGAAAACTCTAGTTATCAAAGAACCTTTGATGATTTAGATATTGGAGAGGTATTTAACTACAATTTTCATTGGCTTAAAGCAAAGGAAAGTTGGGTAAGTATTTGGTTAGAAGGCTACAGTAATGGCCAATTGATTGAACCCAAATCTTTAGGTGGCATGAAGTATGGTTTGAGTCCCCATAAAGAAGAAAACGGCAAAATAGGTTTTGGCGTTATCAATACAAATCAAGAACCTTTAGTATTTTTCTATTCCAATGGGACACGTGTACATCCAAGTAAAATTCAAGAAAATATATTAACAAATAAAGGTATTAGTACATGGGAATATGGTATTGATGAAGGGGAAGTAGCTATAAAATATAATGAGGAAATAATACTAGCAATGTATCGTCAAAATAATAACTCTATACGTTCAGGGTATGATTACTCTGATGAGGAAGGGATCCAAGCAATCATTGAAGGCTATGAAACAGTTTTATTTTTAAAGATTAAAATTGAGAAAGCTAATTAGGTGGTAGTTCACTGGAGTGATTATATGTTAAAAAAAGACATATCAAAAGAAGAACAAAATGATTTACTTGAAGTATTGAGAAGACGGTTTGAAAAAAATTTAAGTAGACATGAGAACCTTCATTGGCAAGATATTGAAAAAAGGTTAAAAAATAATCCATCAGTCTTACAGACACTTTTTTTTATGGAAAATACAGGTGGTGAACCAGATGTTATCTTTTATGATGAGAAAGCAAACAAATACACATTTATCGATTGCTCTAAGGAAAGTCCTGTTGGTAGAAGAAGTCTTTGCTATGATCAAAAGGCACTTAAATATAGAAAGAAAAATAAACCTAAAAATAGTGCATTGAGTTTAGCTAGAAGTATAGGTATAAAGATTTTAGATGAAGCCGACTATCGTAAACTTCAAGAACTTGGTGATTTTGATTTGAAAACTTCAAGTTGGATTAAAACTCCGGATAATATTAGAAATCTAGGAGGGGCTTTGTTTTGTGATTTTCGATATAATACACTATTTGTTTATCATAACGGAGCGGAATCTTATTATCAATCAAGGGGTTTTAGAGGGTTAGTAAAGATTTAAAGCATATGAATATGTTAAAGAGAGGGTTAAATAGAAATGAAATCAATATCAGAAACAATTAATTTAGTAACAGTTTTACATGATGGACAATATCGGAAGAAAACAAAGATTCCATATATTTCACATCCCTTTGGTGTGATGACTTTGTTGATAAGATATGGATTTACAGATGAAGCACTACTCAAAACAGCTTTACTACATGATACTTTAGAAGATACAGAATATACATCAGTTGACTTAAAAAAAGATTTTGATGAAAATATAACAGACTATGTAAAACATTTAAGTGAAGATAAGTCTAAATCATGGATTGAACGAAAGAGCCATACCATTAGAAATATAAATAAGATACCTGATGTTTCTAAATGGGTTTTGATTGCAGATAAAATTAATAATCTTGAAATGAATAAAATTGAGTTAGAAGCAGATAAGTTAAATTGGGATAAATTTAATAAAGGAAAAGTCTTTCAAGAATGGTATTTCAAAAGTATCTATCAAGAGCTAGTGAAGAATAAAAAAATAGCGGAGCATCCGATGGTTCATTATTATAAGACTTTGGTATTATTTATATTTGATGGAGAAATAGATGCGATCCCCAATATTTAGACAAAAAAATAAGATCTGAGTTGGATCTTATTTTTAGTTAGTTAGATAAATTTATCTGTATATTTTTAAAAATTTTATTCACTTGAGCATTTGGATATGAAATCCTATTATTATCAATATCCCAATTAATTTTTGTTTCATCAATCTTGATATTCTGAGATTCTAATGTCTTTATAAGATCATTAAAACTTTTGCTATCTTTTGCTGAGTAAAAATCTAAACCAATACCTTCTAAAGTGTTTTTAACAGTAATTACCTTTATCATATATTGCACTCCTTTTTTATTTTTTTCATATTAATTTGAACTAGTTCCATCATATACTGATTTTCATAAATAGCAATAGGATAACGGTTCCTATTTTAATGAAAACGATATCTATTTAAAAATAGGAAATAACGCAAATAATATGTTGTTAAATAAAGCCATTAGCAATATACTTATATATATAACAATATCGGAAAATTTTAAGAACTTTATTTGCTCTATTGATCATACTAGGGAAGGATTAAACGAATGAAGAGTATAAAAACTAAAGGGACAGTTTTTGTTTTAACCATACTTCTAATTGTACTGAGCATTATGCTTTTTGTTTCTCATAGTTTAATTAAGAGTTGGGCAATGGATGAATTAAAATCTCACATGCAGGAAACAACTAAAACTATTGAGTCGCAAGTTGAAAAGTATATAAATTTGTATATTCAACCGATAAAAAAATTGTCAGAGAAACCAGAAATTAGAAGTATGAATTGGCTAGAACAAAAAGATGTAATTCAGCAAGAAACATCATTAGAGTATCTTGCAATAGCTGTTGTTGATCTTGAAGGATTAGCGTACTATACTGATGGCAGCACTTTAGATTTGTCTGATCGTGGTTACATTAAAAAATCCTTAGCAGGAGAATTTAATATCTCGCCAGTAATTATTAGTCGTGCAACAGGTGAACCAGTAATGATGATTGCTCAACCAATTACCAAAGATGAAGAAGTAGTTGGGACAGTCATTGCTAGGATTAGACCTGAATTCTTAAAGGATTTTATGACATCAGGAAGTAATGATATGTATAATGTCTATTACGCTTTAGATAAAGAAGGAAATGTAATGGTTCATTCTGAAAAGAAGTTTCAACTGGGGCGATTCAATTTCTTAAAATTCGATGAAGCTTCTTATGACTTTGAAGGGTTCAAAGAGGTAATAAGAAAAAGCTACCAATCAAAAGACGGTTTTGGAAGCTATAAAAATAATAATAATGAAGTTATTATTGGGTACTCAACTATTAACGTTGTAAATTGGAAATTTTTTATAGGATTTTATGAAGAAAACTTACTAGTTTCTTTAAGAAAAATTGATACGATATTTTTAATAATTGCAAGTTTATTAGTAACTGTTGCAGTAGCGATTGCATGGTTGATTTCTAAGTCCTTTACCCAACCAGTTATTGAACTCTCTAATTTGTTTAAGAGAGCCTCTCAAGGAGAACTAACCGTAAGAAGTACTTATGATAAGTCGGATGAACTAGGAGAAGCCGCTAGAAGTTTTAATCAGATGATGGAGCAAATTAAAACACTTACTTACTTTGACCCAATAACTAATTTGCCTAATCAACAAGTTTTCTATAATGATTTACAAGAAATGATACAAAAAAATAATGGTAAGAAAAATATTATGGTAATTGAAATTTCGAACTTTTCTCGTATCAATCAAATTTATGGTTACAAAGCTGGTGATGAAGTTCTAAAAATCATTTCAGAGCGAATACTAAAAGAACTTATCATAGAAGCTAAACTTTATCGGGGTAAAGGCGATCAGTTCATCCTACTTTCAGAAAAGGTTAATGGCATTAGTCTTGCTAGCGAAAAAATTATTAAAAAAATCAATGAGCCAATTCATCTGAAAAATAATGTAATAACTCTTAATGGTAGAATCGGTATTTCTGAATCCCCTAAAGATGGTATAGAAGCTGAAAGTTTAGTAAAGAAAGCAGTCTTTGCAAGTAACTATTTAAAGAGGAAAGCTATTGGCAATATACAAGTGTTTAAATCTGAATTATATGAAGAAGATTTGGAAATAAGAAATTTAGTTACCAATATTTCTAAGGCACTTGATGAAGATATAATGTATCTAGAATACCAACCAATTTATCATCTTAAAGACAATAGGATAGAAGGTATAGAAGCCCTTATTCGATGGAGTGATCCAATAAAAGGAAATATATCCCCAGGAGAATTCATTCCTATTGCAGAAAGAAATGGATTAATAAAAAAACTTGATCATTGGGTAATAAAAGCTGTTTTAAAACAGATGAAAACTTGGCAAGATAATGGAATCGCCCTTCCGGTTTGTTCAATTAATATTTCATCTGAAACATTTGAAAGTAAGACCTTCGAAAAGTTCATTTTAGAAACGAGTACTCAAGAAAAAATCAAATCTAATCTGATACAATTGGAATTAACTGAACGAACGATTTTAAAAGATGTAACAGCATCTATTAAAAAGTTTAAAAGACTTCGAAGCAAAGGGTTTAAAATAGCAATTGATGATTTTGGTGTAGGATTCTCTTCATTGAGTTATTTAGTTAAATTACCAATAGATCATCTTAAAATTGATCGATCTTTCGTTATGGATATTAGTGAAGGAAAAGAAGCAAAAGTAATCATTTCAACTTTGGTAACCATGGGTAAAAAATTAGGTGTGGAAGTTATTGCTGAAGGGATAGAAACCCAAGAAGAACTAGACTATTTGATAAATATACAATGTACAAATGGACAAGGTTTTTATCTAAATCGGCCATTAGATGTCACTAGTATTGAAAAAATACTAAAGGGAATGAATTAAATGATAAAATTTGGTTAAACTGTTAAATGAATGGGAATTAATACTATAGAAAAGTGTATTAGAGATATAAAGGAGGAAAGATGCGCACAATTATGGGAGTTGAGATTAAAGACCGTGAAGAATCAGCCGTAAAGGTACAAGAATTATTAACAAAACATGGGTGTATTATTAAAACAAGGCTCGGGTTACACGAAGTTCAAAATCAGTGTAGTGCAAATGGTTTTATTTTGTTAGAGTTTGAGCGTCAAGAGACTGGTGAGCATGATGAGTTAAAAGATGAACTCAATGCAATTGAGAATGTTGTCGCTAAAACAATGGAATTTTAAATGTCACTGAACACCATCTGCTAATAAAACAGCTTATGGTGTTTTCTTCTTTATGAGTTATAAAAAGGACTTGGAAATGAGGTTACAATGGATTTATACGTGTTTAATTTAGAAATAATTGACAAAGTAAATAATGACTATTTAATCGAAATTTCTAATAATGAATACTCTACTATTATAGAATTTAACTATACTAAAAGGGCATTAAGAATTCCTGGAAATGATAATATTGCAAAGTTTTTAAGAAATAACGCTTACCAGATGAACAAAATATTACGTAATAAAAGAAAAAGTACTTTTTATATTGGATTTAAATTGACGATCGTACTTAGAGATCAAAAAGATGTAACTGCCTTTAATGATAAAAGCAAAATCATTGTTCTAGACCGCTTAGCAAAAAAAAGAAAAAGTTATGTTATTGACGAAGGAAAGAGAGATGTCGTTGAGGTTTTCACGGATGGTTCTTTTAAAGAAATTCAAAAAACAGGCGGATTAGCATATATTATAAAAGATAAAAATGGAGCATACAGTTTATATAAAGAGAAATCTAAACATAAAAGTAGTAGTTTAATAGAACTAGAAGCAGCAATTGCCGCAGTAAAACGTTTAAGAGAAGAAAAGTATATACGTCTCATAACAGATTCACAGTATGTTCGAAAGGGATTAACAGAGTGGATTGTCAATTGGGAACTTAATGGCTGGAAAACAGCCAATGGCCAAGATGTGAAGAATAAGAAATATTGGTTATTATTCGATCAATTGACAGAAGGTAAATACATTGAGTTTGAATGGGTAAAAGCACATTCAGAACAATTTGAAAACACTTTAGCGGATTTATTTGCCGAAGAAGTGGCTATTGAGTAAATTTTTATTCTATAATATCATAGAACTGTTAGAAAGGTGGATCACAAATGAATTATGAAATTTTAGAAGCAACTAAAAAGTCACAAGACCTTTATAAACTATATAGTGAACTTGGTTGGAATAAGTTTCTAAGGTTGTCAGAAAAAGAATTAAATCAAGCAATGCAAAATAGTTGGTATGTTATTTATATTTATGATCATGAAACCTTAATTGGTACAGGACGCATGTTGTCAGATGGTATAATAAATGCGTACATTTTAGGTGTTGGTGTTCATCCAGGTTATCAAAACAAAGGCTTAGGTGAAGAAATCATACAGTTACTTGTTAAAAAGGGAAAAGAAGCGCGTTTAAATATGCAGTTATTTTGTAAGGAAGATGTTAAAAGTTATTACGAAAAGCAGAAATTCAGTTGTTTTGCGGCTGGTATGGTTTATAGAGGATAAATTTATGAAGAAGATTATTTTTTATTTTTCAGGTACAGGGAATTCGTATTATGTTGCTAAATATCTAGCAAGTTCTATGGGTGCTCGACTAGAACCTATTTTTTTATGCAGATATTATTGGTATAGTATTTCCAGTGTATCATCAAAGTTTACCTAGTAGTGCTAAAAAGTTTATTGAAAAAGTTCAAAATAGTAAAAACCAATATATATTCGGCGTGTGTACTTATGGTGATAATCCATGTCTTTCTTTAGAATATTTGGATAATTTATTAAAAAAGAAAAATGCCTATCTCTCTTGTGGGTTTTCTATTCGCATGCCTTATAATTACTTGTCGCCAAGGGTTAAAGTAAAAGATTTTTTTAAGTGTTTCAAACTAAAAAGTCTTCCGTTAGATGAAAAGAAAAAATATAGTGAAGAATCGAAAAAAAATAGATAAAATTTTTAGTTATGTTAATCAAGTAAAAGAAGGTATAATAGAAAAAGATGCTGTAATAATTGAAAAAGTTAGTGATTTTTTAAATTTAAGAAACACTTTACAGAAAAAAATTTGGTTAAAGGTAGCCGGTTATTCTGCAGATACTAATATTTCCTTTAATGAAGGCATATTATTAATGGATTATGGCTTTCATGTGAATAGTCATTGTAATGGTTGTGGTATTTGTAAAAAAGTATGTCCTGTTCAGAATATAACAATAGTGAATGAAAGGCCACAACGGTAACATGGGTGTTAACAATGTTTTGCTTGTCTACAATGGTGTCCAAGAGAAGCCATAGATTTTAGAGAAGGCCCATTAGTTGTGAAAGATATACACACCCGGATGTGAGCGTTTCAGATTTAGTTTTTAAATTAAAGGAGTAAAAGATGCCTGAAAAGCAAGTGATTAATAAAACAACAAGTCCAATTACAATCAAAAGTATAGAAAAAGATCTAAAAACATTAGGAATTAAAGCAGGCGATATCATATTAGTCCATGCCTCTCTTTCCAGTATCGGTTGGGTTTGTGGTGGGGCACAGAGTGTAATTGACGCCTTAATTAATGTAGTCGGTGAAAAAGGGACATTAGTTATGCCATCTCATAGTGGCGAACTGAGCGATCCGAATCAGTGGAACCATCCACCGGTACCAGAAGAATGGTATGAAGTAATTTATAAAAATATGCCGGGTTTTGATCCAGATAAGACACCTACAAGGGGCATGGGAAAAATTGCTGAACTTTTTCGAAGGTTTCCAAACGTTATCCGTTCAAACCATCCACAAGTTTCTTTTTCAGCCTATGGTAAAGTATCTAAAGAAATAACAAAGAATCATCCCTTAACGCCACAATTTGGTATGGATTCCCCTTTAGGAAAGTTATATAGTTATGGCAGTAAGGTTTTATTATTAGGCGTTGGATATGATGCTTGTACAAGTTTTCATTTATCAGAAACTATAGTAGAAGGTATGCATAAAACTAAGATGGGAACATCTATTTTAGTAGATGGTGTTTCAAAATGGCAATGGTTCAAAGATTTTGACTATGATTCTTCGGATTTTAAAAGCATAGGGAAAAGTTTTGAAGAAGCATTAGAAGTTAGAAAAGGAAAAATCGGTAATGCTAAGTCTATTCTATTAGATATGAATCAAGGGGTAGATTTTGCTTGTGATTGGTTAAGTAACCATCGGTTTTCAAAAGAATTTAAATAGAATAATTAATTCAGTACAAGGTGTTTTAGAGAATTTAAATTAGAGTATTATATAAATTTAAAAAGGAAGATGATAAAATGGAATTATTTTTGAATGTTGTACTTTATATTGTTGTAGCAATCATTTTAGTTGTTTTTTTTAGAAAAGCGATTGAAGTTTTTCTATTACTTACTCATAAAATTTCTAGAAAAAATAAGAAAGAAAAAGATCAAGATGACTAATCAAAAAAAGGTTTTCCTATAATAATCTATTGACTTTACATAAATCTTATATTATATTATCAATAACAAATAAAAGTTGCATGACTGGCGGAAGTGGAGATAACCACATGAAGTGTGACTTAATAGACAGCCGACCGCCTGGGTATTTTGACGATATTCAGGTGGTTTTTTTATACCTCCTGAATCATCAAATAGATTATTTAGGAGGTTTTATATGTTTGAGATATGGGATAGTTTTAGCGGTGATTGTTGGAAGAAAGAGATTAATGTTAGTGATTTTATAAAATCAAACTACAAAGGGTACCATGGCGATGGGTCTTTTTTGCAAGGTCCAACGAGTAATACAAAGGCACTTTGGGAAACCTGTCAAAATCTACTAGAAAAAGAAAATGAAGCAGGAATTCTAGGTGTTGACTTGGAAAACATAGCAAGTATCGACGGTTTTTGCGCAGGCTATATTGATCAATCAAGAGAACTAATTGTAGGCCTTCAGTCTAACGAACCTTTAAAAAGGATCATTAATCCTTTTGGAGGCATTCGGATGGTTGAATCTTCACTAAAACAATATGGACTTAAGGTGCCAGAAGATCTGAATGCCTTTACTGATGAACATGTAAAGACTCATAACCAAGGCGTATTTGATGCGTATACAGAAGAAATGAAAAAAGTAAGGAGTTGTGGTTTATTAACGGGTCTTCCAGATGCCTATGGGAGAGGACGCATTATTGGAGACTATAGACGTATCTCATTATATGGTGTTGATTATCTAATAGAGAAGAAAAAGGAAGATTTAGATGACTTAAAAACAATATTTGATTTAGAAACAATTACTTTAAGAGAAAACATTAATGATCAAATAAAGGCACTGAAAGCTATGAAAAAAATGGCAGAAGCATATGATTACGATTTATCTCAACCAGCAAGAAATAGTACAGAAGCAGTGCAACATTTATACTTTGGTTACTTAGCCAGTGTAAAAGAAAATAATGGTGCAGCTATGTCACTGGGAAGAGTAAGCACCTTCTTAGATATATATTTTGAGAAAGACTTACAAGAGAATAATTTGAAAGAAAAAGAAGTACAGGCCTTGGTTGACCAATTAGTTATAAAATTAAGATTGGTTAGACATTTAAGAACGAAGGAATACAATGAGTTATTCGCTGGTGATCCCACTTGGATTACAGAAGCAATAGGCGGTATGACATCTAAGGGTGAAGCTTTAGTGACTAAAAATTCATTTAGATTTTTACATACATTAAAAAACCTAGGTCCCTCTCCAGAACCCAATTTAACGATTTTATGGAGTGATAAATTACCGGAAGGATTTAAGAAATATTGTTCAAAAATCTCTATTGAAACCGGCGCCATTCAATATGAGAATGATAACTTAATGAATAAAGCCTATGGTGATGACTATTCCATCGCTTGTTGTGTTTCACCTATGAAGACGGGTAAAGAAATGCAGTATTTTGGTGCCAGATGTAATTTACCTAAAGCGTTACTTTATGGCCTTAATGGTGGAGTTGATGAGCTTAAGAATATCAAGGTACTAGATGGTTTAGAGCAATATAAAGATGAAGTTCTAGTATTTGATCAGGTATATGAGGCTTTAAAACTTGCACTCAAGAAGGTTGCAAAAGTATATGTCAACACAATGAATATAATTCATCACATGCATAATAGATATGCTTATGAGGCAGGTCAAATGGCATTACATGATTCAATAGTCAATAGAAATATGGCTTTTGGTGTGGCAGGTCTATCAGTTTTGGTTGATTCTTTAAGTGCAATAAAATATGCTAATGTAACACCTATTTATGAAAAAGGACTTATAATAGATTTTGATGTTGATGGTGAGTTCCCAACCTTTGGTAATGATGATGAGAGGGTAGATGCCCTTGCTAATGAAATATTAGAGTATTTTATCAATGAGCTAAGAAAGCATGAGACAATAGATAATGCACGTCATACACTTTCTGTTTTAACAATTACTTCAAATGTAGTGTATGGAGAAAAAACAGGCAATACACCGGATGGTAGAAAATATGGTGAAGCCTTTGCCCCAGGTGCTAATCCCATGCACGGTAGAGATGAGAAAGGCGCATTAGCATCTTTAAAAAGTGTTAGTAAAATAAAATTTTTAGATGTATGTGATGATGGCATATCGAATACTTTTACCATTACTCCAGAAACTTTAGGGAAAGACCAAGAAGAAAGAATAACACATTTAAAAAATATCCTTGATGGTTATTTTTTAGATGGTGGTCATCATTTAAATGTTAACGTATTGAATAGAAGAACATTAAAAGATGCTCAAGTGAATCCAGCAAATTATCCAAATTTAACGATTAGAGTCTCAGGATATGCTGTTAAGTTTAACAAGTTATCGAAGAAACAACAAGATGAAGTAATTACAAGAACTTTTCATGAGAAGGTTTAAAATGAAAGGAAATATACATTCTATTGAAACTTTAGGGTTGCATGATGGACCAGGTGTAAGAAGTGTAATATTCTTTCAAGGTTGTCATTTAAGATGCAAATATTGTCATAATCCAGATAGTTGGACGACTCAAGAGAACAAATTATATTCAGTTGAAGAGCTCATGAAGGAAATTAGAAGTTTTAAGAATTATTATAATGTTTCAGGTGGAGGCGTCACCTTGTCTGGTGGTGAAGTTTTGTTACAGCCGAATTTTCTAGTAAAGTTATGTCAAGCACTAAAGAAAGAAAATATTCATGTTGCCCTAGATACTTCGGGTATTGGCCTTGGAGACTATAGAGAAATTTTAGAATACATTGATTTAGTACTTTTGGATATTAAGCATTATGATTCAGTACAGTTTAAAGCACTGACGGGTCATGGAATTGATGAACTACATCATTTCATCCAGGCCATCAACAATTCTAGTGTAAAAGTTTGGACAAGAACTGTTATCATTGAAGGCATTAATGACCAATATGACCACTTGAAAGGCTTGGCTGAGCTTATTAGTACAATCGATAATGTTGATAAAGTAGAATTACTACCTTTTAGAAAAATGTGTTTAGATAAATATAAAGCAATGGCTCTAGAATTTCCTTTTCATAATAAACCTGAAACATTAGAAAGAAAGATCAAGTTTCTAAATAACACAATCAACCAACTATTATAAATTATGAGGATCATAGTTAACTACTATGGTTCTTTTTTTGTAAAGATATTTTTTTAACAATTTAATTGACAATGATTATCATTAATGGTAACATTTTCATTGTAAGTGATAACAGTTATCAATATATTGGAGGAGATATTAGTGATGTCTATGGCCAGCACACTATTTAAAGATTTATTTAAAAAAAGAGGAATTAATTATAGTAGTAATACTTTAGTTGATGCATGTTTTAATAAACCTTATGAGATCAGAGATATTAGAACAACTGAGGATGAGTTAAAGGAATTTTTGTTTACACTTGGTTGTTACAAAGGCGAAGAAATAACATTGATTTCAATACTATCAGATAATTATGTCATTGTAGTAAAAGATGCAAGATATAGTATTGACAAAGCATTAGCAAAAGCAATAATAATTGAGTAATTATAGAAGCAAGCATGTGTAGAGTGAGTTTATAGAGTAAATTTATAGAGTTTTTATTTTATAGGAGGCGTTTTAATGAGAATCGCATTAACAGGAAACCCAAATAGTGGTAAAACAACACTATTTAATAGTATTACAGGGAAAATAGAAAAAGTTGGTAATTGGGCTGGTGTAACAATTGAAAAAAAAGAAGGTCAAATTAAGAAAAGTTTAAATGTTTTAGATCAGCCCATTGTAGCCGTTGACCTACCAGGGGCCTATTCTATGTCGCCTTTTACTAGTGAAGAAAGCATTACAAGAGATTTTATAAAAGAAGAAGACCCAGATGTCATTATAAATATTGTTGATGCAACAAATCTAAACCGATCATTATTCTTTACGACGCAATTATTAGAGTTAGATATTCCAGTAGTTGTTGCATTAAATAAAAGTGATCTAGCTAGAAAAAATAATATTGAGATTGATATAGATATATTAAAAAAACAATTAAATTGTCCAGTAGTAGAAACAGTTGCAACACAAAACAAAGATAATGGCTTAAGAGCATTAATAGAATCACTATTAACAGTAAGTAATGATAAGCAAAAAGCACCTTTCAGTGCATCCCTTGTTGACTTAACTGATAAAGATGCTGTAAAAGCATCTGATAAAAAAAGATTTGAATTTGTTAACCTAGTTGTAGAAAAATCTGAAAAAAGATCAATTAGAAGTAATCAAGAGAATGCTCAAGATAAAGTAGATCGTATTGTAGCCCATAAATGGTTAGGATTACCAATATTTGCCATGGTTATGTGGGCAGTCTTTTCAATATCTCAAACAACTATAGGACCTTTAATAGCAGACACTTTAGTTGCTTGGATTGATGCTTTCTATGCTATTGTAGAAAATGCATTAGGTGATAGTGTTTCACCATTTTTGTCATCACTTCTTTTAGATGGTATTATTGGTGGGGTTGGCGCAGTAATTGGTTTCTTACCATTAATTATGGTATTATTCTTCTTATTAGCCCTCCTAGAAGATTCTGGATATATGGCAAGAGTTGCTGTGATTATGGACCGTTTCTTTAAGAAAGTTGGTTTATCAGGAAAATCAATCATTCCAATGGTTATCGGTACAGGCTGTGCAATTCCAGGTGTTATGTCTACACGTACGATAAAAGATGAAACACAAAGAAAAACAACAGCAATGTTAACACCATTTATGCCTTGTGGCGCAAAGTTACCAATTATTGCTTTATTTGCAGGTGTTTTCTTTGGTAATGCTTCATGGGTAGGACCAAGCATGTACTTTCTAGGAATCGGGATCATAATAATTGGTGCTTTAATTGTTAAAAAAATAAATGGTGTTACTACTAGAAGAGGGCACTTTATTATGGAATTGCCTGATTATAAAATACCAAGTATTAAACGAGCAACTATTTCAACGCTTTCTCGTGGAAAAGCATTTATCATTAAAGCAGGGACGATTATTCTTGTTTGCAATGCAATGATTCAAATCATGCAAACTTTCAATTGGAACTTACAAGTAGTAGCTGAAGGTGCTGAGCATACAAGTATTTTAGCATCTATTGCTTCGCCATTTGCTTTCATTCTTATTCCTTTAGGCTTTGGAACATGGCAATTAGCAGCAGCAGCAATTACTGGATTCATTGCTAAAGAGAATGTCGTTGGTACATTAGCAGTTGTTTACTCTATTACTAATTTTATTAATCCAGAAGAATTTGAACTATTAGGTGGTGCAACAGAAGTTGCCAGTATTATGGGATTAACGACAGTAGCTGCATTATCATATTTAGTATTTAATCTGTTCACACCGCCATGTTTCGCAGCTATTGGTGCAATGAATGCAGAAATGGAAGATTTTAAATGGTTAATGGGTGGGGTAGGTTTTCAATTAGGTGTTGGATATATTGCAGCCTTTTTCATCTATCAATTTGGAACACTTTTAACCACAGGTAGCATTGGTGAAGGTTTTGTTCAAGGTGCTGTAATTGTTGTTATAATCATTAGTTGGATTGTATATTTAATGAAAAGAGAAAATAAAGTTGAAAATACAGTATCTGCTAAGGCTTAGGTGATAGGAATGGGAAATATAATTGTTTCAATAATACTGATCGTTATCATTGGCGGCGCAGCATTATATATATATAATGCCAAGAAAAGTGGCGTAAAGTGTATTGGTTGTCCCCATGGTGGAAAAGTTTCTGGGAAAAATAACGATTGTAATTGTCCATCTGATACTGTAGAATTTAAAATCAATTAATAAATAAGATCTCTATTGATTCCTTCAATAGAGATTTTTTTGTTTTACAGTCTATATTTAAAATAACAATAAAAAATTTGATATCTTAAATTTGTTGCAATAACATGGTTTCATGTTATTTTTTTTTGGATAATTGATAAAATATACTACAAAATACATATAAGCGTTGCATATGCAACGTGGGTAAATACAAATAGATATATACTAGGTTTACAAAAGAGAGAAAAATAATAAAGCTAAGATAAAAATGAAAATGATTATCAAAAAATATATACGCGTTGCATATGCAACAGATTAAATTGCTGATAGGTATATACTAAGATTACAAAAGAAAGAAATGAAAGAAAAACAATATAAAACCAAGTGGAGGTAAAAATGAAAAGGACAGTAATAAAAATTCATGAAGAGAAATGTGTTGGTTGTGGTTTATGTGTAAATGCATGTCATGAGAGTGCATTACAATTAGTAGATGGTAAGGCAAAGCTTGTAAGTGAGGAATACTGTGACGGTTTGGGTAATTGTTTACCAAGTTGTCCGACAGATGCAATAGAGTTAATAGAAAAAGATGCAAAAGAATATAATGAAGAAGCGGTTAAAAAGAGAAAGGAACAGTTGATGAATAAGAAAGAAGATAAAAAAGAAAAAGAGTCAACATTAGAACCTTTAGCATGTGGATGTCCAGGTCATGAAGCCAAAACATTTGATCGCAGTAAAAAAGTTTCTGAAAGCCCATTTAAAATGTCAAATGAAAAAGCATTTCAAATGGCTAATAACCCAATAAATAAGGAAGAAAAAAGGAAAGAAGTACAAAATAAGATGAGTAGTAAATCATTTGACCAAAGCTCTCAGTTGAGACAATGGCCTGTACAATTAAAACTTATTAATTCAAGAGCGCCATATTTAGAAAATGCAGATATTTTAATTGCTGCTGATTGTACGGCATATGCCTATGGGAATTTCCATGAAGAGTTCATTAAAGATAAAATTACTATTATTGCTTGTCCCAAGCTTGATGATAATGATTATAATAAAGAAAAAATTCAAGAGATAATTGAATCTAATAACATTAATAGTATTACTGTTGTGCGAATGGAAGTACCTTGTTGTACTGGAATAGTTACAGCTGTTAAATCAGCTATGTTAGATGCAAAAACAATCGTTAATTATAATGAAGTGACAATTTCAACAGATGGAAAAAAATTATAAAAGGAGAGTTAAAAATGATAAATAAAAATTTTACGATTTCACAAGTGTTAAATAAGTATCCAGAAACAAAGGGAGTATTTGCAGAAAATGGTATGCATTGTTTAGGCTGTCCAACGGCAACAAGGGAAAGTATTGAGCAAGCAGCTGGCGTTCATGGCATTGATCTAGAGGAGTTAATCAACGCTTTAAATGAATCGATTGGAGAGCAGTAATGAAAAGTATTGAACTATTAGTAAATGAACACAAAAATATTAAAAGGATGTTAGCAGTTGTTAAAGAAATTAGCTACCGTATCTATAAACATGAAGCAGTAGCTTTAGATGATTTTGATTTAATGATTGATTTCATAAGAAACTATGCAGACAAACATCATCATGAGAAAGAAGAGAACATACTTTTTGACGAAATGGGCAAGGAATTAGGAGAAGCTATAGTAGATGGTCCACTTTTAGCAATGTTTTCAGAGCACGACCTTGGGCGTATGTATATATCCAATTTAGAAGAAGCTGTGAATGATGTTAAAGATGGAGAAGAAAGAAGAAAGATTGATATTATTACAAATGCTAGAGCTTATGCAGACTTACTTGATCGACACATTGATAAAGAAGACAATACTATTTATGTCTTTGGAGAAAATAAGTTAAGTCAAGAAAGTTTAAATTTTGTAGAAAATGAAATGATGAAGGTTGAATCAGAAGCTAAGATAAAAAATATTCAAAATAAATATCTAGAATTACTAGAAAAACTAGAGGAAAAGTATCTATAGGAGGAAAAATGAGTGCACATTTAGGAAATATCCATTACTGGTTATATAACCAGATTCAGATAATCGACGATCGAAATAGTTTTTTAATAAAAAATTTCAATGAGTTATCAAATAAATATAGTGATTCACTAGCAGGTGTAGAGATTAGTGAAGCGTTAGGTGATCAACATATTCATCCTGGACTAGAGGGTTTAATTATAAAGGTTCAAACAAAAGAAGTTAATATAGTGAGTAATTTACTTGATTTAGTAAGTTTTGATGAGTTAAAAGAATTATATTTCCAACATGGTGTTAAAACAGCGAAAAGTAATAAAAAATCTGGTGATACTGTTGAAGAAATAATTCAAGCATTAAAAGATATTTTCTTAGAACGTATGCCATGTGATAGATTAACTCAAATGGAAATCAATGAGAACACTGGCAGAATCATAAGGGAAGCTAAGTTGCATACAGAATTTTGGATTAATTCAGAAGTGCCAGTTGAAAAAATGCATCAGTTGTATCAAGCTTGGATTCAAGGCGCATTATTTGTAATCAACCCAACAGTTGAATATGCACGTGAAGTTAATGTCGACCATTATATTGATCTAATAAAAGTTTCTTAATAGATTTTAGAAACAATGTAATTATGCTGATAAAAAGTATAATGAATACAGTAGAGTAATAATATAATATTATTTATAATAAATTAGGAGGAAAAGTAATGAGTGAAATGTTTTGTTTTCAATGTCAAGAAGCAGCTGGTGGTACAGGTTGTACTAAAGTAGGGGTTTGTGGTAAGCAAAGTGAAACGTCAAATTTACAAGATACTTTAGTTTACTTATTAAAGGGTATCTCGAAATTAGTAGTAGAAGCTGACGAAAAAGGTATTCAAATCAATCGACCAGAGACTTTTGTCTTAGATGGTTTATTCATGACAATAACTAATGCAAACTTTGATAATGACCGGTTTATCGTTAAAATTAAAGAAGGTTTAGAAATTAGAGATGAATTAAAAGATGCCTTAGGATTATCAAAAGATAACGGATTATTTAGTAAATTAAAAGAAAAATTAGGTATGACTTCAACAGATGATTTACTTGATTGGGTGGCATCAACATCTGAAGACATTGTCAAGATGGGTGAGTTAGATCAAGTAGGCGTTTTGGCAACAGAAAATGAAGATGTGCGTTCATTAAGAGAATTAGTCACTTATGGTTTAAAAGGTGCAGCAGCTTATGCACATCATGCAGCTAATTTAGGAAAAGAAAACAAAGAAGTAAATAATTTTATTTTTGAAGCATTAGCGAAAACAACAGATGATTCATTGTCAGTAGATGATTTAGTAGCTTTAACTCTAGAAACAGGTAAATATGGTGTTGAAGTAATGGCTCTTTTAGATGCTGCCAATACTGAAAAATATGGTAATCCAGAAATAACTGAAGTAAATATTGGTACAAGAGATAACCCAGCAATTTTGATTTCAGGGCATGATTTAGCCGATATGGAGATATTACTTGAGCAAACTGAAGGTACAGGTGTGGATGTATATACACATAGTGAAATGTTACCAGCAAATTACTATCCTGCTTTTAAAAAATATGATCATTTTGTAGGCAACTATGGTAATGCATGGTGGAAGCAAAAAGAAGAGTTTGAATCATTTAATGGACCAATTTTATTTACAACAAACTGTATTGTACCACCAAAGGGTGAGGTTGCAAAACGTATCTTTACTACTGGTGCAGCTGGTTTTAGTGGTTGTAGACATATCGAAGAAGAAAATGGTACGAAAGACTTTAGTGAAATTATTGAATTAGCCAAAAGATTGGATGCGCCTACAGAAATTGAAACGGGTTCTATTGTTGGTGGATTTGCACATGCACAAGTCATGCAATTAGCAGATAAAGTAGTAGACGCTGTTAAAACCGGTGCCATTAAACAATTCTTTGTAATGGCTGGATGTGATGGACGTCAATCTGGTAGAAACTACTATACTGAGTTTGCTGAGCAGTTACCTGAAGATACAGTAATCTTAACTGCAGGATGTGCTAAGTATCGATATAATAAACTTGACTTAGGTGATATTGGTGGTATTCCAAGAGTCTTAGATGCAGGACAATGTAATGACTCATATTCATTAGCAGTAATCGCATTAAAATTAAAAGAAGTATTTGAGTTAGAAGATATTAATGAATTACCAATTTCTTATAACATTGCTTGGTACGAACAAAAAGCAGTAATCGTATTATTAGCTCTTTTATATTTAGGCGTTAAAGATATCCACTTAGGACCAACATTACCTGCTTTCTTATCAGAAAACGTAGCAAATGTATTAGTTGATACATTTGGTATAGCAGGCATTGGATCAGTAGAAGAAGATATTGAAGTATTTTTAGGATAAAACGATAAATGCATCCTCTAATGAGGGTGCATTTTTTATGTAAAAAAATAGTTAAAAATATAAATGCATTGACATAAGTAAAATAATTATATAAAGTTTTTATTATATAGAGGAGGAGTTTATGTTTGATGTATTTTTAGTTACAGTAATTATTGGTATTATAACATTCACTATTTGGTTACTTAGTAGAAGAATAAAAGATTATAGAAAGGCTGAAACTGATAAAATATTTTCTATAGGAAAAGTTAACGTGATGAAAAATGGATTTATTTTTAATCTAATCATATGCCTTGTATATCTAGGTATTTTTATTTACGAGTCAAAGGAAATTTATCAATTGTTAAATCCAAAATATCTTGAAAATATATTTCAAATGTTTAATATTAAGCATTTAGAATACCTGGAAGCTACTTTCTCTGAAAATGAAATGTTTTTAACCTATTTAGAAGTGAGTCGATTCAGAAATCAATTGTTTATTTTGCTTATAACCATTGTAATAGAATTATGTTTTTTCACGTACAGATATTCTTTAACAAAAATTGAAAATATGATTTATTCCAATGGACTGCTATTAAATGGAAAATTAATACTTTGGCACACAATTAAGGCCTATCAATGGGAAGATAAAAAAGATTTTTTTAATAATAAGCCAGTAAAAACTCTAACGATTAAGAGTAATACTGAAAGTCGTTTTACATTTGCGTGCAAACAATCAATTGATGTTACTGAGGAAAATAAACGAATGATCAATTATTATTTAAAAAGCTATAATATACAAAAAAAGAACATTTCTTAAAGCTTATTTATATATTTGGGATTAAAACAATCAAGAAATAATTACTAGTTCGATCCACAAAATATTTTGAAAAGCTTCCTATTACTTGACATTACTTTTGTATAAAAGTATAATAAATTAAGTCTAAAATCAAAGAAGGAATTTTTTTATGCCTAAGTGAATATTTAATTGAAATATTCACTTAGGCTGGTAACAAAAATATAAACAGAGTCAGATGATGTGATTGAAAGATAAGTAGAATAAAACATTTAAAAATGGGTATAAAATTATTAGGCATTAATTTTAAAAATTACTAAGTTGTTATTATCTTATTCTTTAAGACATAAGGAGGGGAAATGGAATATATTTGTTCATTAGTAATCGTAGAAGATATTGAAAAGTCAAGAAAATTTTATGAAGAAATCTTAGAACAGAAAGTAATTATGGATTATGGTGAAAATATTACCTTTGAAGGTGGATTTGCATTGCATCAAAAAGAACATTTTAAAAAATTGATTGATCATAAGCCAATAATCCGTAAAACTAATAATTTTGAACTATGTTTTGAATATGATGCAATTGAAGCTTTTGTTGAAAAGTTAGAAGAAAATAATATTGAGTTAGTTCACGAACTAAAGAAACAGCCATGGCAACAACGTGTCATACGGTTTTATGATTATGATCATAACATGATTGAAGTAGGAGAGTCTATGGCATTTGTAGCTTATCGTCTTTATAAAGAGGGCTATATTGTTGAAAAAATCCATGAAGTCACCTATATGCCTGAAGATGTTATTGAAAGAGCGATCGAAAAATACTCAGAAAAATTGAGTAAATAAAATTTATTTCTGGAGGTGTTTGCTGTGAAGAAAAATAAGTTTTGTCAGAGTTGTGGTATGCCCATGAGTAAAGACCCAGATGGTGGTGGTTTTGAAAGAGATAGAACAAGAAGTGAAAAATATTGTTCATATTGTTATAATGATGGAAAGTTTTTGAATGATGCTATTGATACCCCTGAAGAAATGCAAAAATTTTGTATATTAAAAATGAACGAACAAGGAACACCTAAAATATTAGCCAGGCTATTGACTCGAAGTATACCTAAACTAGAACGGTGGTCTGACTAATTAAAAAGACAAAATTACTGTTAATAAGTTAAATAAACGCGTAAGTTAAAACTGACTTAATGACAGTTTTTTATTGCTAAAAAGTAAGTAATGTTATAGAGACATATATATAATAAAGATTAAAAATATTTGATTATTATAAAATTGTAAGATAGAATTAGAGAAAAATATTGGTTGTTCAAATGAAAGGTAGGTATATATGAATTTTCATGGTAATTTTCTATTTGATCTTATACCCTTTGTTTTTGGTGTTGTAGGTCTGGTTTTCTATTTAGGTATGTTTGCATTAATAGTATTGGGTATTATTTTTCTTTATAAAAAAATTCAAAGTGAATCACAAATTGATCGTATTGAAACAGATTTACAAGAGATAAAGTTAATCTTAAAAAGTATGAGAGAAGAGTATAATGGTGATTTAGATGGAGAATAATATTATACAAG
Source organism: Clostridia bacterium (assembly GCA_035269305.1). GTDB lineage: Bacteria > Bacillota > Clostridia > Peptostreptococcales > Acidaminobacteraceae > DATFJG01. The sequence goes on along the minus strand of DATFJG010000138.1, from coordinate 26,605 downwards.
TAAAAATGGGGCCATCAAATGCATATTTAATACCGTCAAGAGAAGGATATATTTTAGTGGATGCCGGAGTTAAAGAAAAAGAAGAAACATTAAAAAAGGCATTAGAAATAAATGGTGCTCAATTAGCGGATATTAAGTTAATCATTGTCACCCATGTACACTATGATCATGTTGGGAGTTTAAGTGCTCTTAAATATTTAACAAATGCACCAGTTATGGTACATCAAAAGGCTTATGAACTTCTAGCAAGTGGAAAATCTAATTTTCCAAAGGGAACAATGACACTTTCAAAGATTACATCTAAAATTGCAAACACGTTTATGTCTGGTGCTTTTACAGGCGTTGAAGCTGATATTCTTGTAGATGATATCTATGATTTAAGTATATTGGGTATTGATGGCAAAGTAATATACACACCAGGACATACAATTGGATCAATTTGTGTATTACTGAACGATGAACATCTTTTTTGCGGCGATACCTTTTTTAATATCGGTAACTCAGTCTATCCACCTTTTGCAAATGATGAAGAAGAGTTAATAAAATCTTGGATTAAAATTAAAGAAAAAAATCCGAAGTTATTTTATCCTGGGCATGGTGAAATGTTTTATAAACGGAAATTTATTAGAACTTTAGAAAATATAATTATTCATTAAACTTTTTTGAGTAACTGTTATTATTGTAGGAGGTAAGAAATATGGATTATATACCAGCAATTGTTGGCGGATTTTTAGCTTTGTTTCTTTATAAAAAACATTTGCAGAAAAATAACAATAAAGAGTCTTAAATATATTTAGAGATTTTAATCATATTTTAAGAGAATTTTAAGATTGCTGCATTATAATAATAAAAAAAGAGAAGACCGGAGATTTAAATGAAAAAAATTATTCTTTTATTAATAAGTCTAGTTATAATCATAGCAATCTTTTCAATTAAGAAAGAACCATATGATCATTATAAAGAAAAAAATTTAGTGTTAGAAGCTAAAACAAATCATTGTTTTGGTTTAGTGGCATTCATTCAAATGATCCAAATCACGAAATGTTTGATGATATAAAAAAAGCTTTCACTAGATTTGAAGTAGCGTATGTTACTTATCTTTCTAAACAAGACAATATTCCAGTATCAAGTATCGAAGAGTCTATAGAAGAGCAAATGAAATCATTGAAAAACATGTATAAGTCTACAGATATTTTAGCCATGTATATGTTAAGGCAAATCAATCAAATGCAAAGAGAAAGTGAAAATAAATCAATTGATTTTTTTGGTTATATGAGAAATTTTCTGAAAAAGTATCAATCAATAAATGATTCTAAAACAGTGGATGTAAATGAAATTGTTGAATTATTAGAACCACATTTTGGATTTAAAGTTAGCAATAAAAACTGGAAAAGTATTAATGCTTATGAAATTGTCTATAAAGAAACCGGTATTATCAATAGTATTTATACTGATGTTTTATCTTTTCGCGATGAATACTCAGTTAGATTAATTAAAGAGAAATTACAGGAATATGACCGTTTATTCATTATGATGTGAGCCGATCACATAAAAATACAAAAAAAGTATTTAGAGAATTATTTTAATGAGTTATAAATTTGTGAAAGGAATATATGTATAAAATATTACTAATTGAGGATGATCAATCCATTCGAGATAAAATAAAAAATAAGTTAGAAGATTGGGATTATAAGATTACTCAAATTAAGGACTTTAAAAATGTTGAAGAAATATTTATCAGTGACTCCCCAGATTTAGTTATGATTGATATAAACTTGCCATATTATGACGGATTTCATTGGTGCAAGTGTATTAGAAAACTGAGTAAAGTACCTATAATGATGATTTCAGCGAGAGATTCATCAATGGATCAAATTATGGCTATGGATTTAGGAGCAGACGATTATATTGTTAAACCTTTTTATATGGAAGTTTTGGTGGCAAAAATTAAAGCTTTATTAAGAAGAAATTATGCTTATAAAGATTCTAGTTTAAATCTTTTAACTTATGAGAGTTTAAAGCTTCAATTAAGTATGAGTCAATTGATTAATGGGGATGAAATAATTGAACTTACTAAAAATGAAATGGTTATTCTTGAATCATTTTTTAATGATCCCAATAGAATTCATGAAAGAAGTGAGTTAATGCATCGATTATGGCAATCAGACGCTTTTGTTGATGATAATACTTTAAGTGTAAACATTAATCGCTTAAGAAAGAAGTTATCAGATTATCAAATAAAAGATTTGATATTGACTAAGAAAGGTATTGGTTATTACTTAAATGAAAGTTTTTAAGAGTTTCAAAACAGAGATAATGTTCTTTGTAGGATTCATAATTATTCAGCAATTTTATATGAATATTTCAGTTGCTTTTAATCAGATCAATTTCGCAGAAATGATGTATTTAGTAGCTATAGAAGCTATGGGGTTTCTTATATATATACTCTATAAGCACTTGTTGTTTGCTAATCAATTAGAAAGAAATACCCATCATCTAGTAAAAGACTATATTAAAATTTTAAAATTAGAAAATGTGAGATTAATGAAACAAGTAAAAACACTTGAGACATCTAATGATGAAGTCTATGACATAATATATGGTTATATTCACGATTTAAAAACACCGGTAGCTGCTATTAAGTTATCTGATCCAACGAAGAGTATTAAGAAAGAAATTTTCAGATTAGAAGAAATTATTGAAAAATTGCTCTATCTTTCTAGAATAACAGATATCCAAAACGATTTAATATTAAATGAATATTCAATTAATAAGTTAATAAAAAATGTAATCAGAAAATATCAAACCTTTTTTATTGAAAAGAAAATAACTTTAACTTTATCCTTTGAAGACTATGACATAATAACTGATCAAAAATGGTTTGAATTTGCATTTTCACAAATTTTAAACAATGCATTAAAATATACTGATAGATCAGGTGAAATTATTATTACTACTGATAAAATGATTCAAAAAAAGCATATTATTATAATAGATAATGGCTGCGGTATTCCTAAGGGCTACTTACATCGTATTTTTGAAAAAGGTTTTTCATATGACCAGACAAATCGATATTATAAAGGAACGGGCATTGGTCTCTACATAGCGAAAAAAATATTTGATTATCTTGAGGTTGGTTGTAGTATTGAATCAACTATTAAAGTCGGAACAAAGGTCGCTCTTTATATAAATGAATCGAAGGATCTTTATTATCTTACAGAAGTGTAAGATAGGAATAGAATATGTTAGACTAATCGATTTTTTTTAATGTGTTTCTAAGGTAATATTGAAATACAAGGAGTGATAAAAATGTATGTAGAATTAAACAATATTAAAAAAGAGTATGTTACTAGAAAAAGATTCTTAGCATTACGAGGAATTAATTTAAGAATGAATGAAGGTGAGTTTGTTGGGATTATGGGTCCATCGGGTGCTGGTAAAACAACTTTACTGAATATTTTAGCTACTATTGATGAACCAACAGAAGGTAAACTTATTATTGATCAAAATGAAATTACAAAATTAAGTAGAGATAAAAAAGCTGATTATAGGAGTGATTATTTAGGATTTATCTTTCAAGATTATAACCTAGTCAATAATATGACTATCGAAGAGAATATACTATTACCTGGAATGATAAAAGGTGCTATAGACATAGAGGAAATGCAATTGATTACAAAAAAACTTGGCATTTGTAGTTTATTGGATAAATATCCTTATGAGTTATCAGGTGGTGAAAAACAAAGAACGGGAGCTGCTAGAGCTATTCTTAAAAATCCTAAACTGTTATTAGCAGATGAACCAACTGGTAATTTAGACTCAAAGTCTGCTACAGATTTTTTAAATGTTATAAAGACATTAAATCAAGAAAGAAATCTAACAACGATCATGGTTACTCACGATCCTTATGTTGCAAGTTTTACTGATCGAGTGCTTATATTGAAAGATGGCAAGGTATTTTCAGAAATAAATAAAACGAGTAGTCGAAAGGCATTTCATAATGCGCTTATTCAATCCCTTAGTTTCCTAGGAGGTGAATAAATGCTTAGACTAGTCAAAAGTAATATAAGAAGGAACCTATCAACTTATTTGTTCTATTATTTAGCCTTAGTAATAAACATAGCGGTTGTTTATATATTTATATCGATTCCTACCAATAAAGATTTATTAATGATTATATCTGCTTTTGAACAGATTCTTCAAACCTTTAGATCGTCTGCAATAATTGTTGGTTTGTTTTCAGTTATGTTTATGAATTACTGTACGAATTACTTTATAAGAAATCGTTCAAAAGAAATTGCACTTTATTCGTTATTTGGTTTAAAGAAGACAAGAATTGCTCTAATTTTAGTTGTTGAAAACCTCATAATAGGCATATTAGGGATAGTTACAGGTATTGCATTTGGTGTTTTTTTTAGCAAATTCACTATGATGCTATTAATGAAGTACTTAGACTTATCAGCTATTATTGGTGTTACAATTAGTTCAGAAAGTATCTTTTGGACAGTATCTGTTTATTTAATCCTTATTTTATTAAGTAGTCTCTTTATTTTTTATCAAGTATACAAGAGTTCACTTTTGGGATTATTTAAGAAAAGAAACATTGGTGAAGTGAGTAATATAAATTCCTTTAAATTAGGATATATTGGTGTATTTCTTATTTTATTAGGTTATTTTATTGGGATTATAGGAGTTAAGACCATTCATTGGTTTATTTATGCCGTACCCATTACCCTATTTCTATGTATCATTGGTACGTTTTTAGTTTATAGAAACTTTATAAGTGCTGGCTTATGGCGATTAACAAAAAATAAAGAGTTAGTTTACAAAAAAGGGAGTATCATATGGTTAAGAAGAATCTCACATAGATTAAGAAGCAGTTATAAGATCATTGCACTGATTACATTATTAATAGCTGTTGCATTAACTGCTATCGGTATTACAAATGGTTTAAACATTCAACTAGTTGCTTTCAATGAGGTTGAAAATCCGTACCAAGTCAATTATGTGACAGAGGAGGTCGAAAAGGATCATTCTATACAAGATTTAATTAAAGAAAGTAGAGATGTAATTATTTCTAATGATTTCTTTGAATTAAAGAAAATTGATGAAGGACAATATGTTATTAGTGAAGATAATTTCGAAAATATAGATGTCGACGGAAAATCCCTAGTTGCATATTTCCTTGAAAATGGCAGAATGCAAATGCCTGAGGAAGCATTGCATATTAATGGAGAAGTTTTTAATATTGTTAGTTCAATGGATAGATCTTTGCTTAATAGATATCCATTAGGGAAAGTGTATGTAATGGATAGTGAAAAATATAACAATTATCAAGGCAATCAAGTCATTAGTAGAGGTCTTAAGTTTAGTAATCCAATAACAAATCTCGAAAAAATAATTGAAATAAATGAAAGACTAGATTTAAAATCTTATACTGAAATTTCTGTCATACTCGATCAATTGACTATACTTTTAGTATTTAAAGTGATTGTATTTATAAGTGTGATAATAGGTATAATTTTCATTTTCTCTTCTGCTAGTATTTTGTATATAAAAGTTATTAATAGTATGAAAGAAGATCAGGATAGCTTCATTACTTTGAGACAGATTGGGTTTAAAGAAAACCAAATAAAGTCATTTATTAAAAACTTTACGAAAACATTTTATTACTGTCCCTTAGTCATTGGAACAATCCATTCAGTTGTAGCGTTGATTATGTTGAAATTTTTGCTGTTAAATCCACATGTTTCAGGTATGAACTATAAAAACATCTTTTGGCCAAGTTTTAAAATATTTATCATATTTTATAGTGTATATTTCATATTCTACAGGCTTACTTTGAATAAATCTTATGAAAAATTAATTTAGTGAGTTATGGATAAGTATTTAAAAAGATAAGCTGTATTATTCATTAATAATTCTATTAAGATGATTACCTTTTGGTATTCTAGTATTATACATTTAATGTTCATGTAAAAACACAGCATTCGTATTATTTGGACTATTAGTTGATTGTCAGATCTTCTATCTACTGCCAGTCATTTATCATCAATGATGTACCTATATTGCAGTTATGAATATACATTCTATTTTAGATATAATAGGACGTTTTTATGGGGATCAACTTAATAAAAGATATAAATTTGGAAGTGATTATTATGGAAAGAAAAAAATTGATTAAAAAGATTAATAAGTTAATGTATGGTGAATTTTTTGCTGCAGTATCGTTTGTGATTGCTTTCAATATATACCATAAAAAATTTGAGTTTGATTTTTATTTAGTGGATTACTTATCAATTACTGTTTTGGTTCTTTTTCTTTTAGAAGGCAGTTATTTTTGGTTTTGTATCAGGAACAAATACATCAAAAGAGAAAAAGATTATGGACTTATATGTTTAGCATTTAGAGATATAAAAAACTTAAACATTATGTTATGGTTAATTCCTTTCTTTATGAATATATTCATGCAATACCATAGACCTATGAATTATCTCATATTTAATTGGGTTGTATTAGCCTTCGCAGCCTTAGAATATATTAACTATTTTTATGTCCAATTGTATTATCCGCCTATGGAATGGTTCATTCGATTAAGAAGTTTAGACTTTAAAGAATCAAAACTACATCTTTTAATGAGAAAAAATAAAAACACCTTTAATACTTATCGGATAAAGGATAAAATAGATATAAGAAACAATTGATTTATTTTTTGGGGGGATTAAATGACCAAACATAGGAAAAAGGGTGTTCTAATTTTTTTAGCTATATTAGCATTTTTATTAGTGGCTTGTAGTACATCTGACTTAAATATGAGAGAGAAGGAAGAATTAGTAAAGAAGATTAGTAAAACAACATTTAATGATATTTCCTTCGAAAGAATCATTATAGAATCAAAGTTTAAGTTAGAGGAACTTTACATTGAAGATTTTAATGTAGCTATTAATAATGAAGGTTTTATGGAGAGCTTCAATATTATCTTTACTAAAATAGATACAAAAAATGAGTTTATATTGATGTATCGCAGAGAAAACAAAATATTTAAAGTAATTGAACAAGAAAAGGAATATCCTTCATCAAATGCTACTAATACTAAAATACTTAATATTATTGATGATGAACTTATTCCACTTATTACTATTGATAAGAACTATGATGCAATAATTATTGATTTAATGGCACCAATGCCAATTGAATTATCAACAGATACAGGGACCACTTATTACAATGGTACATTGATTAATAATAATCAAAAAGAAGAAGTCAAAGGGTTAACATTTTTTTCTTACAAGAAACCGGTTGAAAGTGGTGAGTTTAAAAAGTATATTTTCAGCTTGGAATAGAGTATTATAAGATAGGTGATGAATTATGATTGAGTTTAAGTTAGTTAGTAAAAATGATCTTGAAATCGTAAAAAATATTGCTGTTAAAGCTTTTAAAGCTGACTTGGAAAAATATGGATCAATGCCACCAGGTATTGAAGGTATCCAATGGCATGAGGAAAAGATTAATGATGGGAACTATTATAAGATTTTATTTGATGATCAAATAGTAGGGGCCATGAAAATATATGATAAAGATAATGGTCACTTTCATTTAGGAGCACTATTTATCGATCCAATATTTCAAAACCAAGGTGTTGGTAGTGAAGCAATGTATTTTCTTAATAAAACATTTAACCAAGCTGGGAGATGGACCCTCGACACACCTTATAAGAATTACAGGAATCATTATTTTTATGAAAAACATGGTTTTAAAAAGATAGATGAGTTTAAGCCTGAATCTGATAAAGCTTTTACTTTATATCTATATGAAAAAAAGTGAATTATTAAGTAAGGGAGTTAAATATGATTAAAAACGTAGAAAAATTTACAGCAATAGTTGCTAAAAGAGAGTTAAAGATCAGGGAAATATTTAAGTTTTCGGAGCTAATATATCCTAAAATGCTTGCTTCTATTGAAGAAAATAATTTAGAAATCCTTGGGAAACCCACTTTTATTAGCTATGGAAGAGATGGCTCATTAGACAAAGTTTTTGAACATGAAATTTGTATACCTGTTTCAAAATGTAATAACTATAGCGGTTCATTTGAAATAAAAGAGTATGAAACTTTTAAATGTGTGGCTAAAAAATTTGATGGCACAATTAATCAGATTTTAATAAAGGGGATTCCTGAAGTTTTAAATGAAGCTGAAGAAAAGAATGAAATCTTAACAAATGAAATGAGAGAAGTGTATTATGAGTGGCATAAACCACGCTCTAAGAAGAACGTGGTGGAGTTACAATTTGGTTTAAAATAAATTTACTAGGAGGTTTTTATGGGACTTTTAGGACCATCAAGAGATGAAATATTGCAAAGAATTGCTATAAATACAAATGGAGAGTTCAAAAAAGGAAAAATGTTTAAAACTAGTTGTATCAAATATACTCATGAATCTTGGTGCTATTATTTAGATGATTACTCAATTCAAGCAGGCAATGTTCCAATCATATACACTAGATTAAGAGCCCCTTTTATTAATAAAAAAGGTTTTGATTTAACAATTTATAAGAAAACAATTTTTTCAAATATTGCTAAAACTTTAGGTGGACAGGATATTGCTACAGGCGATCCTGATTTTGATGAAGAATGGATTGTTAAGGGTAGTAGTGAAGAACTTGTTAAAAGTATATTGAATTATAGTAATATTCGTGAACTAATTAAAAATGATGAACAGTTAAAAATTGAAATTAAGCGTGTTGAAGGGAAAGAAAATAAAAAAAATCAAAGTAGTGAAAGTCAAATTACTTTTCTAGTACAAGATTATATGAAAGATGAAGAGCGAGCGATTAATCTCATTAGATTAATTGAATCATTATTAGATGCTTTTTTGGCGAACGGTATTACTGTCAATGAATCACCTTGTTCGACCTATGAGTAAAAGGAGGGAATATTATGAATCAATCATTTGAAATTGTTAAAGTTACAAAGGACAATTATCATTTGTATGATGATCTCGTTTACTTACGATTGAATGGAAAAGAAAGAAGCGAAAAGGAAAAAGAAGTTTCTAAAACAAAAATTGATTTAAGAATCTTAAAAGAATTAAAAAAAGATGATTTCTTTGTATATGCTGCCTTGATAGGCGATCAATTTGTGGGGTGGATTCATGGTATTTATATACCAAAAATTGGAAAATGGCCAATGGGTATATTATACATTGATGAGCTGTGGGTATCAGCAAATTTTAGAAGACAAGGTATTGCAACAGCACTTATAAAAAAAATAGTTGAAATAAAAGATGAACTCGAAATTGATTGTATAAGGGTTTATACTGAAAATAAAGCTGCAAAAAAATTATATCAAAAGTGTGGTTTATATGTAATTAATCAAAGCTTCTTTATGGAAGGGAAATTTTAAATTTGAGCATTGAAAAAGTAAGAAAAATTCTTAAACTTAAAGCTATTACTAGTATAGTTATTTTAATAATTATATCTATTTTTCTTTTAATAGAGTATTATGAATTCAGTCGCTATACAATTGATCAAGAAATTAATCAACAGGTTTTGAATTATCTTATAGATTTACAAAAAAACGATGAAGAATCTATAGATTTTAATGATTATCTCGATGATTCAATTGATTCTTTCTATATCATTGGACCTTATTTAACAAGTGATGCCAAACACAAAATCATTGGCCAAAAGTGGTATAATTATGAGACTTTTTCAGATTATTTATTTGGTGAAATCCTTTTTTCTGGTGAAGATTTTCATGAAGGGTATCAACAACTCGTTTTTATAGGGGAAAATAGAATAATGAGTTTTGCAAGAGTAAAGCGAAATAAAGGTGATTTTTTATCCCTTCAAGGCAATAGATATGAAGTAAATGAACAATTTAGAAGTATTGAAGAATACAATCAATATTATATGATAAAAAAAGCAAATGAGTAATCATTATTAAAGGATGATTAAACATTTGCTTTTATATTTTTTTGCTTTTTAGTGTCAAAGAAATCTAGAATATATAAGAAAATTGCTGAAATAAAGGCTACTAAGCCAACAAGTTTCCAAGTAGTGGCAATTGTAATATAATTCAAGAGATTTCCAACGATAATTGGCCCCCCCATGTGTCCGATACCCATAATAATATTTACTATTGAATTAATACGCCCTCTATGAGAGACAGGCGTATGATTTGATAAAAAAGGCATCGTGGAAATAACTAATAAAATTTCGCCTAAGGTAAAAATAACAACACTCATAAAGAATGCAAACTTTATTTCGATAAATCCTAGAAGTCCAAAGCCAATAGAATAAAATAAACCGGCAATGACAGTTCTCTTTAGATTAGATAATTTAGAAAAACTAGTAGTAATGATAGGTGTAAAAATTATTACGACAACTCCATTTAAACTTGCAAAAGTGCCAAATAATTTTGCCCCTTCATCAACGAATAAGCTTTCTAAATGAATTGGCATTAAGAAACTCCATTGAGCATATACAAAATGATAACCTAGCAATAAAAAAGAAAATATTAGTATGATTGGTCTTTTGACTAGAATACTGAGAGCTGTACCAGTAACTGACTTCTCTAAAATACGATCTGTTTCTTCTTCTGCTTTGAAAAGTGTTTCTTTTATAAAAATAATGATTAAAATGGTAGATAAAAATGTAGTTCCAGCATCGATTAAAAAAAACAATTTCAGATGGTTCTTAAATAATAATCCGCCAATAAATGGACCTACTGCAAAACCTAAGTTATTTCCAAGATAAGCCAAGGAAAAACTTTCATTTCGATTAGCTGGTGTCGTAATATCCGCAATTAGAGAGTTCATTGCTGGCCAACTTGAATGCAGTATTGATCCGGCGCCTATGATGAGATAGACCATAAGCATACTTGGCTCAATGAATGCGCATGTACCATAAAGAATCGTTGCAATAATGTTAGGATAAATCACTAACTTTTTACGACCAAAAACATCTGTTAATTTACCACCGAGGATACTCATCGGTATAGACGAAAACCCAGAAACAGCAATCCAAAAGCCAGTTTCAGCTTCATTTAACCCTATTTTTTTAGTTAAAAGTAAAGTTAAAAGCGGAAAAATAAAAAGCCCAACTGCGTTAATAAATCTTGCGATTGCAATAACATATACTTCTTTTGGTAAGCCGTCATATGTTCTTATAATTTTTTTAAAATAGTCCATTTTTATTTTCCCCCCCTGAAAGATCTTTCAATAAATATTTTATCATAAATAATATCTAAAAATAGAAGTATTTAAGAAAATTAAATTCTAAATTCAGACTAATTCACTAAGTAATTAACATAATGTAATATGTTGGATTTTATTAGATTTATTTGATATAAATGAATTTAGATATTATATTTTTTTGCATATTTTTTAAATGAATATAAAAATATGTATATAATTTAATCGTTTGTATATGTCTCAGGGGGAGGGATTAATGGAAAAAGAACAGAATTTAGACAAGGTTTTTTCATCTCGTGATATTTTAGCATTAGCTTTTGGTGCAATGATTGGATGGGGATGGGTAGTATTAACAGGTGCTTGGTTAGAAATTGGGGGTTCTTTAGGATCGATAATAGCTTTTGCATTAGGTGGATTGATGATCTTAACAATTAGTTTAACGTATGCTGAACTCACATCAACATTTCCAGAAAATGGTGGCATCACAATTTTCACTCAAAAGGGTTTGGGTAAAATGGCTTCTTTTATGAGTACATGGGCTATCATTTTGGGTTATATTTCAGTGGTAGCTTTTGAGACTGTTGCTTTTCCATCAGTTATCCAACATTTACTTGAAATTGAAAATTTTGGTGTGAACCTTTACCAAATTAATGGATATGCTGTTCAAAGTACATGGCTAATGTTAGGTGTTGGCAGTTCAATAATTATTACAGTGGTAAATTATTTTGGTGGTAAAAACCTAGCAGCAATTCAAAGCTTGGTGACCGTATTTATAGTTGTAGCAGGTGTCTCATTAATTTCTGGTGGTATTATGCAAGGGGATTATACAAATATGTCACCTTTATTTCTAAATGGCGGGAAAGGTGTTTTATCAGTTGCAATTATGACACCCTTTATGTTTCTTGGATTTGATGTTATTCCACAAGCAGCATCTGAAATGAATGTTGAGAGTAAGAAAATCGGCAGTTTATTAGTTTTATCAGTTGTGATGGCTTTAATTTGGTACATTGGAATTATTTTTGCCACTTCTGTTACATTAAATGAAAGTCAGATTATGTCATCAAATTTAGTAACAGCGGATGCTATGTATTATGTTTTTGGTGGTAGTAAAATTGCAAGTAAATTTCTTATTATTGCTGGTATAGGCGGTATCATTACTAGTTGGAATTCATTTTTCATAGGAGGTTCTAGAGCGATTCAAGCCTTAGCAAAGAAGAATCAGTTACCAAGCTTTCTAGGAAAGACCCATCCAAAATACAAAACACCATCCAATGCTATACTCTTAGTTGGTGGGTTATCAACGGCTGCACCATTATTAGGAAAGCCGATGTTAACTTGGTTAGTTAATTCTGGCAGTATTACAGTAATATTCGCTTATCTAATGGTAGCATTATCCTTTTTATCTTTAAGAAAGAAAGAACCGGATTTAGAACGACCTTATCGTGTGAAATATCCAAATTTAATTGGCTATACAGCAGTTATTATGACAAGTTTATTAATTATAACTGCTTTACCAGGACTACCATCAGCATTATCGCTGATTGAATGGGGAATTTTATTCGTTTGGTTCACTATTGGTTATGGTTTTTATGTTATCAAGAAACCAGCCGTTGTTGTTCCAGTAAGATAGTCTTTAAAACAGGAAGAATTAATTTTCTACCTGTTTTTTTATTAAAATGTTTGAAATTCTAACTCATTTTCTAGAAAATATTCTGAAACTTGAAAGACTTCTACTCTTTAATGAAGTATTCCTATATACTAAATTTAAGAAAGAATATGGAGGTAAACATGAGAGAAAGAGAATTTGGAGAAAATAAAGAACTAGTTTCAGAAGTTGGCTTAGGCACATGGCAACTTGGTAATAAAGATACTTGGCATGGCCCGACAATAGAGGAATCCATTGGAATAATAGAAAGAGCATACAATAAAGGTTGTAATTTTTTTGATACGGCACCGAATTATGGTGGTGGTAATAGTGAAAAAGTACTTGGACGTGCCATTAGTGAACTAGGTATTCGTAAGCATGTTTATATAAACAGTAAGTTTGGACATTGGGAAAATGGTGAAGAAGATTTTGATTCAGATAAAATAGAAACATCCGTTGACTTCACTCTAGAGCGGTTAAAAACAAACTATCTTGATTCATTGATACTCCATAATCCTTCTCAAGAGATTTTAGAAGGGAAGACAGAGCATTTTGAAAAGTTAGCAGTATTAAAAGAAAAAGGCAAAATTAAGAATTATGGTGTGTCTGTAGATTCATCAAAGGAAATGATTACAGCTATGAATCACACAGATATTCAAGTAATTGAAGTCATGTTCAACTTATTATATCAAGAACCTAAGAAAGCTTTTAAAATGGCTAATGAAAAAGGTATCAGTGTTATTGTAAAAGTACCATTAGATTCTGGATGGTTAACAGGTAAATACGATGAAAATAGCGAGTTTTCTGGTATTAGAGACCGATGGACTAAAGAAGATAAGCAGTTGAGAAGTTATTTGATACGACAAATTAAAAATGTTGTTGGTACAGATGACTTAATTCATCAAGCATTGAAGTTTATTCTATCTTTTGATGAAGTGACAACCATTATACCTGGTGCAAAAAATATCGAACAATTAGAACACAATTTAGAAGCTTCTGGAGAAGTAATAAGTGATGAAAGAAAAAAAGCACTTGAAGAATTGTATGACGTTTATATAAAAAAAGAAAAATATAGTTGGTAAAAAATAACTGAAATAGGAGAGTATCTCCTGTTTCAGTTATTTTTAGTTTAAATATCAATTTTTTTAGGAAAAGCCTCTTGCTTCATGATAGTCCATACATTATTTATATAGTCTAGAACAAAAATGTTTTGCACCAGGTGAATCCAAAAGGATCCGCTGTCTGTTAAATAGATTCTATGATTCTTTTCCTTAATGAAACTTAACAGTTTAAAAATATTCAGTAGCGACCGCATCTTAAAATCTGAATAATCATTAAAATCATCCATTAGAAAATTTGTTTCATAAAGCTTCCAGTAAAACCAATAATAATTTGATAATTTTTTAGTGATTTTCAAATGAATACTAATAGGTAACGCCTTCTCCTTTAATAGCGCATCTTGATAACTTTCTAATGAGAAAGTATTGAAATAAAAAACATTTTCTAATCTAGAACCTGCTCCAGCGCCAAATCCAATATATTGATTCCTTGTAACGGAAGAATATTTTAAAGAACTATTTGTGGGTTTTTTGAATCCCCATACAGAAGCCATTTCATAACGGTGTTCTTTGAAAAAATCTAGAATAGTTTTGTAGAATCTTTTTCTTTTAAAGAAATTAGGTGTTTTGATTTTATTAAGTTTTAAGTAATTGCCTACTGAAGCATAAGGAAAAGTAAATAATGGATAAACTGTTATTTGATCAACAGGCATCTGGTTTGCTTTGTTTAAGTCGGCAAGTAATTGGTCTTCATTTTGATTAGGAAAAGCAAACATCAAATCTATATTAACAGTTTCGAAATCATAAGTATCAATTAGTTTTACTGCGTTAGTAATCATCGTTGAAGGATAGTTTCTACCAAGTAGCTTTAAATAGTGATCGTTAAAACTTTGTACACCGATACTTAAAAGATTGACACCTAAAAGTTTTAATTTATCTAAATTTTCTTTGTTTATATCTGCTACTGTTGTTTCTATTGCTAAATTTCCTGTAAAATTAAACTTCTCTTTAATATGGGCTATTAGTGAACCAAGATAATCAATTGCATTGGTAGGTGTCCCACCACCGATATAGATTGATTCAACTTGTATGGGTCCCATCATATCATGATATAAATCAATTTCATTGTGAAGAGCTAGGAAATATCTTTCTAACTTATCTTCTTGAAAAAGCACTCTATTATAAGGACAATAGGGACACATACTTTTACAAAAAGGTATATGAATATATAAGTTTGTTTTTTCTAATTTTTTTAATGAACTATAATCAAGGGGTTCATCTTTATGAGAAATAAATTTAAAGATTTGTTCTTTTCCAACTAGAAACTTTCTAATATTATTTTTTATAAACTTGCGCATTTAATGTCCTTTCAATTAATAATTAATCCTGTACTAATGAATCTCTAATTTCACTATACTATAATAAATTTAAATTAACAAAAGGTAAATGATTATTTGTTGGAAAGGTTGTGTTAAATGTTAGTAAAAATTTTTAAAAAAGATGTTAAAAGGAATTATATTATTTTATCTATTTTATTTTTCTTTATGACTTTATCTGTAGTATTGGTTTCAAGTGGAACATTTATGATTCATGAGTTATACGCATCAGTTAATGAGTTTTTTGAAAAATCAGAAGTGCCCCATGTTGTTCAGATGCATGCTGGCACTATTGATGAAGAATCAGTTAAGGCTTTTACAATTGAAAATTCATATGTGAAAGATTATCAGTTATCTAAAATGCTATCGATCAACAATCAAGAAATTTCATTTAATGGGGAAAAGTTGAATACCAGCATTATGGATTTAAGTTTTGTTAAACAAAATAAATCCTTTGATTTTCTTTTAGATACAGAGAACAATAGTGTGGCAATTCAAGAAAATCATATTGGTGTACCTGTTTATTATAAGGAGCGAATGAACTTAAAAGTAGGGGATATTGTTACAGTTCAAAAAGGTGATAATAGAAAAGATTTTGAGATCCAATACTTTTTAAGAGATGCTCAAATGAATGCACCGATTATTTCTTCTAAAAGGTTTTTAATTAATCCATTAGATTATGCAATTCTAGAAGAAAATAATGACAATGTAGAGTATTTAATTGAGTTTATGCTAACTGATACTGAAAAAATTGAAGTTTTTAAAAAGCAGTATGTTGATGCCTCATTACCGAGTAAAGGACCAATGGTTGATAGCTCATTATTTAAAATTATGAATGCTTTAAGCGATGGGATCATAGCTGTAGTAATTATTTTTGTAAGTTTACTATTGATGGCCATTGCGCTGCTTTGTATCAGGTTTTCAATAATAACAACAATGGAAGAAGATTTTGAGTCTATAGGTTCTATGAAAACCATAGGCTTTCAATACAGTTTTATTAAAAGGATATATCACTTTAAATATGTAATAATATCTATTTTGGCAACAATATTAGGATATATATTATCTTTTTATATTAATCCGATTTTAACCCGAAATATATCACTTTATATGGGAAGTAGCATACCTAGCGTATTGTCATATGTTTTTCCACTAATCGGTAGTATTCTTATAATGTTTATGATGATCCTCTTTTGTGGATTAATCATTAATCGATTTAAAAAAGTAAGTCCAGTGGCGACTTTGCAAATGGCCAAAACCAATGGTAGTCAAGGTAATAAATTGTGGTCTGCATCATCATTAAAGTTTTTTAGTAAATTACCAACAAATGCTTTTTTAGCGATGAAAGACGTATTCATGAGAAGTAAAATGTACGCTCTCTTAGTACTTATTTTAGTAATTTGTCTATTAATTGTTTTAATACCCTTTAACTTTTTAACGACTCTAAGTGATTCAAGTTTTACTGCATATATGGGTATTGGCGAAAGTGATATTAGAGTTGATATTCAAAATACTGAAGACGGGTACAGTTATTATCAAGAAGTTTTAAAAACCTTAGGGCAAGATCCTGACATTAAAAAAACATCTGGCTATGTAACAAGTCAATATGAAGTACTCAATAACGAAGGATACTACGAAGGTCTTAATATAGAAGTCGGTGATTTTAATGATTTTCCAATAAAGCTTTTGAAAGGAAAAATGCCAAATCAACAAAATGAAATTGCATTATCTAAATTAAATGCTGACAGTCTAGCGGTAGATGTGGATGATATTATAACGATTAATAGTAATGGAGAAGAAACAAATATTAAAGTAAGTGGAATATATCAGGATATTACAAATGGCGGTAAGACTGCAAAGGGCATTTTACCTATTCGTAAAAATCATATTATGTGGCAAACAATAAGTATAGATCTTGATAAATCAGTGAACTTAGACGAGAAAATTATTGAGTTAAATCAAAGGTTCCCATCTATAAAAGTAACAGGGATTCAAGGGTATATTGAAGAAACTTTTAAAGAAACAATAAAGCAAGTAACAACTGTTATTAAGTTTGCAATTACCATCGCATTGGCTTTATTGGTTTTAATTACATCACTTTTTACAAAGATGATCGTAATAAAAGATCAGTATGAAATAAGTATTCTGAGAAGTATTGGTTTATCTAAAAAGAATATCATCATTCAATACATTCTAAGAATTATTATGGTTTCCTTGGTTGCAATTGTAATAGCTAGTATCTTTGCTAATACTTTTGGTGCATCAGTAGTTAGTTTATTAATGTCTTTTCTAGGGGCATCAAAAATTGAATTCATTATTAACCCTATAATGGTCTATTTAAAAATACCATTAGGTTTTATGGCAGTTATTGGTGTTGTCGTTTTAATCGTAACGCAAAGTATAAAAAATATTGAAGTGAATCAGGTGTTTAATTAGGAGGAACGTATGAAAAAAACAATTTTAGAAGCAATCGATTTAAGTAAAAGTTTTCAAATGGATGAAACAGTAAGTCAAAATATTTTAAAAAATATTAATTTAGAAATATATGACAAAGAGTTTGTTACTATTATGGGGCCTTCTGGCTGCGGAAAATCAACGCTGCTCTACAATATCAGTGGTATGGATGAATTAACATCAGGGAAAGTTATCTTTGATGGACAGGTCATTAGTGAAGAGAAAGAGAAAAAAATGGCTGATTTAAGGTTAAAAAAGATGGGATTTATTTTTCAACAACCCCATTTCTTAAAGAACCTAAATATATTAGATAACATCCTTTTACCTGGTTATTCAAACAAAAGTGAAAATAAACGTAGCATAAGAGAAAGAGGAGAAACTTTGACCCATGAAGTTGGAATAGAGCATATTGCTCACAAAGAAATATCAAAAGTATCTGGTGGAGAGTTACAAAGAGCAGGTATTTGTAGAGCATTAATTAATCAACCTAGAATATTATTTGGTGACGAGCCAACTGGCGCATTGAATTCTAAGGCCACTAATGATGTACTAGATTTACTGAATGTGATACATCAAAAAGGTACTACAATTCTTTTGGTGACACATAATGTGAAAGTTGCTGCTCGATCCCAGCGAGTAATTTATATGAGAGATGGAATGATTATAGATGAAAAAGAAATTAGTGGTTTAGATCATAGTGAAGAGGCAATTAAAGAAAAAGAAATGGTTCTTGGCAAATGGTTGATCAACTTAGATTTCTAAGTTGATCAGTAGCCATTATGGCATATAGTTTAAAGCTGTAAATAATGCACTAGGTTTTAATTTAGTAATATTAATGACTTCAGGATAACCTAAATAGCCGCATTCTTGACAAGCTTCTTCATTTTCAACAGATCGACAACAAGTAAATATTTCATCTTTGGAGTAGACTTTACAAATACTTGAAGGGCGTTCCCATCGATCATAATAGACATCTAAAAGTGTTGCTTTAGAATTAAGAATACGGTATTTTTTCTTTAATTGAAGAATTTTTAGAATTATCGCTTGTCGCTCTTTAAAAGGTATAAACAAATTGTCTTTTCCATAGTAGGGGGTATGAAAATAAAAGAAAATACCTTTAATATTTTCAATTGTAGCAATATACTCACAGAAACTTTCAATTTCATTTTTGTTTTCAGTATTAATTGTAAAATTCACCATGATATTTTTATGATTAGAAGACTTTATATTTGAAATTACTTGGTCATAAACTGGTCCTCTTAGTTTATGGCTATTTTCTTTTAAACCATCAATACTAACAAATAGATCATCAGCACTACTGTCAAGTTGAAAAGTACCATTGGTATATACACTTATGATGAGAAAGCCAATTTTTTTTGCTAAGGCAATGACATCCTCAAGATTTTTATCCTGATCGTGCCAATAGAAAGGTTCACCACCAGTAATAGCAAGTAACTTAATGCCTTCATTATAAAGCGCATTTAAACCTTTTTCAACCATCTCAAAAGATAAATCACGGTCTTGGGTATCATGACAAACATGACAATGGTGGCAATTAAGATTACAACTTTCCCCTAATACAAGACCTGCGATAAACGCTCTATCTTTCTTTAAAATTCTTTTGTCGATTACAAATTTGGCACCATAACTTAAGTATTTTATTATTTTAATCAATTGTCGCTCCTTTGTTTAATAAGAAAATAAATACTTAACTATTATATAAAAAATAATTAAGTTTTACAAAAAAATCTTTACAAATTTATTTCATCATCACATACTTAATGATATACTAATAATGAATGATTGAATAGATTAATAATTGGAGGAATAAATATGAATAATAAAATAAAAATAGTTCTAATGTTATTTATAATAATTACTATGTTTACATCTTGCACCATCAATAATAATTCGGTAGACTCAGCAGCTTATTCAGGCGAAGCATTAGTCATTGGTGTCATAGGAGAAATTCCTGAGATCAGAGAAGAACAGATTACTTTTAAAAAAATTAATTTAGAGACTTTAGAAAGCAATCAGTTTAATTTTACATATGATGGCATTTTAATTATGAAAGATTACTTTGAAGAAGCTTCTGAAAGTGAATATGCTTCAATTTATAAGCGGTCTTCGATACCAATATTCTTTGTAGAATCCCAAAAAAGTTATATTCCATTTATTACAGAAGATTTAAATTATGAGAGTGTATCTATTTCAGATGAATTAACCTATGCAACAGGGATCTTTGTTTTAGGGGAAGAAATGAAGTATTGGGGTTATGGACTTTATAACGACACTAAAAATGAGACCAATATTAAAGATGTTTATTCGCGGATATTTAGAGATATCGAATTCAGTATTTACTCAGACCAAATAGAAATTTATTCAAGTATTGAAAAATATACGCTTGGGTTATCATCTGTCCCTGGATTACCTTTGACAGTTCAGTTGAACACTGCGAATATTGATAATCAAAAAGAATATATTTGGAAAAGTGAGTCAGGAGAATTTTTAACTTGGGAAAAAACAAGTGAAAAAGTAAAATTATTAGATGGTATTAGTACAGTAAAAACTGATACAATTTACTGGATCCCTGGGACTTTAAAGTGGAATGATTCTATTCAATTAATTGTAGATATCAAAGACTTAGAGAGTAATAAAATTATCGGGAGAAAAAAAGTTGAAATCAACTCTTTTGATGAAGGTTGGTATACTCTACAATAGGAGGAAACGATGGATACAAAAAAGAAGTTCAATCTAGCAATGTTTTTTTTAGCATTAACGTTTTATATGATGATTGATACAACCTATCACCGAGCTTTAGGTGATTATATATTAGAGTTTTTTGGATTGAAGTCTTGGACTGGTACTTTCGGTACTTATAGTGGTTTCCATTTAACTATATTATATTTTGGTATTCTTTTTTTCATATGTTTATATTTCTATCGAAAGTATAGTGATCAAGTAGAAAATATCACGTCATTAAAAAAATTCATTGCCTTCGTATTACTTGTGACACTAATGGCTATTATGAGTACTTCTTCTGCAAAATTCATTAAAAGTCGTTCAGATGGTTTGAAATCAATTGCTTATGTTTCTGAAGACAATGAACTAGAGTATAGGAGTATTGACAAGGAACTGACAACTTTTAGTGCATATTTTACATTGGAAAACTATAGTGATGTAAAACAGAAATTTCATGTGAGTATTGATAGTCCTTGGTCAAGAAAAGAAAACATACCGCCAATAGATATTTATAATCTAGAAGGTGAGCCGGCTAATTTTAGTCTAGAAGGAAAAGAAGAAAAAACATTTCAAATTAATTTAGACGATTACGTCATTAAAGGTGGACGGAAATATGAAAATGGTGGATTCAAGGGTGATATAGATGAACTAATGTTATACAATGCTTATGAGAAGATATACTTAAAAGAAGGAAAGTTTTTTCATTTGAAAATAAGAGAATAGTAAGAAAGTTGGTGATGATATGTCAATTGAAACAAAAAATTTAGTCATTCGACCATTGAGTATACTTGATACAGAAAAAGTATATGAAATGAGTCAGGAAGCTGGAATGAAAGCATTTCTACCAGACCAAGTTTATGAAAACAAAGAACAGACAAAAGAAATCATTGAATTCTTGATTTCAAAATATGGACATCAATCGATTGTTGATCAGTTACCTTATGTTCTTGGCATTGAACTGAAAGAAAACAATGAGCTCATTGGCCATGTTGGTTTAAGTAGAATTGATAAAGGTATAGAAATTGGATACGCCATCGAAGAAAAATTTCAGGGACAAAATTATGCAACAGAGGCTGTAAAAGCTATGTCAAACTTAGCATTAAGTAACCCTCAAGTTAATGAAATTTGGGCTGTTATTGATTTTAAGAATATGGCATCCATTAGAGTTTTGGAAAAGTCTGATTATGAACATATCAATAAAGAAAATTCTAAGGTAATTATGAAGAAAAAAGTTAGTAAAATTTTATGAGAAAAATAATATTAATTAGTGTTTTGCTAATGCTATCATCCATTTTTATTAGTTGCCAAAAGGAAACTAATGAAGAAGGAGAGAATAATTCTTTAAGGATTGTGTCTTTTGATAATGGTCGAATAAAATACACTTTAGAAGAGAATGAAAATGCATCATCAGATCATTTGGTACAAATAATCGGTGAAGGTGTTGAAAATTCTGAAATAAACGAAAGAATATTTCTAGAGGGTATACCTGATTTATCAGGAGAACTTCTAAGGGTAGAAATATATGGTAAAATTAGAAATTTTAAAATTATTGAATTAAGTTTTGAACAAGATTCAGAAGGAAAAATGATTGAGAATATAACCGAGCAATATGATGTAATAGAAGTTGTTGAAAATAAGGTGATTACATTAGACACTTATTTTTCTGAAGGAATCCCTAGTGGAAAAATGCAATGGGAAAATCAAAATGAAAAAGTTTTTGAATATTATTTTTCTCAAGAAGGTTATGGTTTTGATGGTGAAATCATCATAAGCGAATAGAATATGAAGATCTTTTCAGATGAAAAGGTCTTTTTTTATTAGTAAAATTTATTGATAACTTTTATCAATAAAATATTACAATCCTCTAAGTATCTTTTTTTTGTTAAAATTAAATCAATGAGTGTTTATTTGTATTAAAGGAGGAGTAATGAGCGATTATCGAGAAATGTGGCAGTCACTAGATATGGATTTAGAAAAACATGATGAATTATGTGAGGTTTTGCCGAAATTCTATTCTGATATTTATTTAAGTCAAGAAAATAGACCAGAAGGAATGAACTATTATAACTTTGTTATTTCAGAAGTTCATGGGTTAAGAATTAAAGAATTGGTCAATGCAAAAGCAGAAAACCAAAAAGTTGTTGGTACTTTTTGCGTATATGTTCCAGATGAAATCATTAATGCTTCAAATGGTATTAGTGTAGGTCTATGTTCTGGGTCTGATTTTTGGATCCCTGATGGAGAAAAATATTTACCAAGAAATACATGTCCTTTAGTAAAATCTGCTGTAGGTGCTAAAGTTAGTGGTACATGTCCATATTTTCAATCTTGTGATATGATTGTTGGTGAAACAACATGTGACGGTAAGAAAAAAGCTTGGGAAATACTTGATGAGCATACGAATATGTATGTTATGGATTTGCCTCAGATGAAAAGAAAGAAAGATTATAAGCACTGGAAAGAAGAAATTTTTGAGTTTTCAACAGAGTTATCTAAATTAACTGGAAAAGAATTAACTGTAGAGAATTTAAGTGATAGCATTGATTTAATCAATAAAAAGAGAGAAACATTACAAAAATTGTATGAGTTTAGAAAGTTGAAGGAATTACCGATATCAGGTAAAGATGCCTTATTAATTACTCAAATTGCTTTTTATGATAATATAGAACGATTTATTGAGAAAACAGAAGCGTTGATAGATGAGTTAGAAAAAAGAGTAGAGGAAAAAGTATCTGTATTTGAGAAAGATACACCACGTATTCTGGTAACAGGTACACCAATGGCAGTACCTAATTGGAAACTACATCATTTAATAGAAACAAGTGGTGGTGCAGTTGTTTGTGAAGAAACATGTACTGGTACACGGTATTTTGAAAACTTAGTTGATAATACTGGTGAAACTTTAGATGAAAAAGTAGAAGCCTTAGCTGAACGCTACATGGGTATTAATTGTGCTTGCTTTACACCTAATAACGGTCGTACAGATGATATTATTCGTTTACATGAAGAGTACAGTGCTGATGGTGTTATTTACTATTCACTACCATTTTGTAATACTTATGCAATTGAAGCAAAACAAGTAATGGATGCATTAGAGGAAAAAGGGATTCCAGTGATCCACATTGAAAGTGGCTATTCATTAGAAGATGCAGGTCAAGTTAAGACACGACTCGAAGCATTTTTTGAAATGTTAAGAGGCTAAAATGACTTATGATTATATTCTTTTTCCAAATCATCTAGAAGGTTTGAAATTAGAAAAATTATTAAAAGAGGAAAATATTAAATATACGATTACACCTGCTCCACGGGAACTATCATCTTGTTGTGGTATTACAATTCGAATAAAACCTGAGTTAACTAATCGTGTTCAATCAATTGTTAAGGATTATGACGTTTCAATTGATGGTATTCAATCATTAGAAATTAAATCATATTTTAATATTTAGAGGAGGCAATTATGTACTCAATTGGAATCGACTCTGGTTCAGTGGCAACGAAAGGTGTTTTGTTTAATGGTGATATCTGTAGAAAAATTATAATACCTACCGGTTGGAATCCGAAGGAAACTTCGAAAGAAGTTTTTGAGCGCTTAAGAGAAGAGGCTAATGGGAGGATTCAATCTATTATTGGTACTGGTTACGGTAGAGTCAGTATGGACTTTACGGATAGAAATGTAACTGAAATCACTTGTCATGCTGCTGGTGCAGTGCATTTGATTAGTTCAATAGATACAGTTTTAGACATTGGCGGTCAAGATAGCAAAGTAATTGGTCTAAATAGTAAAGGACAAGTAAAAAAATTTATTATGAATGACAAATGTGCTGCTGGCACTGGTGTATTTCTTCAAGAGACCTTAACCAAGTTAGGTATTTCAATTGAGGCAATTGATACTTTTGAACCACCAGAAAATCCTGTTGTTATTTCTAACATGTGTGCTGTATTTGCATCTTCTGAAATCGTGAGTATGCTTGCAAAGGGGATTAATAAAAATCAAATTGTTCATGGAATTATTAATACCATTGCACAACGGGCTGCAAATCAATTAGACAAGGTCAATACAACAGGTGAAATATTATTCACCGGTGGCTTGTCTCAATCAGATTTAATCCGCGAAAAAATACAGGGAAAAGTTAATCGTAAAGTACACAGTGTAAAGGATTCACAATTTGCTGGTGCCATTGGTGCTGCTAAAATTGCATTAAAATAATAAAAATATCTCTTCTTTTGTATATAGAAGAGATATTTTTAATTGTATAAATAAAATATATATTTCAATTCATACAATAAAAAGTTAATCTATGTTATAATGAAGTTAAGTAATACCAGGGGAAATTAATAGAAAATAGTAGGACAAAGGGGGAAATGAATTGATTAATCAACTACTGTCATGCGAACAAGAATACAAGAAACAGTTTTCAGAATATATTGAAAATGATGATTTTGTTTTATTCAAAGATGATGCATTACCAGATATGTATAGTCACAATTGCTATCTGATTAAGAATAAGAAAAACACAGAAGAAATGATTAATATGATCAATCAGATGATTGATGAAAGAAGAAGTTCTGGTAAGGATTTTCTGAAAGTAGAAATGGATTTTCCATTAAGTCATGAAGTTTATTCCAAGCTTATTGTTAAACCTGAGCTATCGACTTTTCATTTCATGGGTCAAGAAGTTAAAAATCTTATTAATCCAGTGGGCAATGAAAATTGTGTAATAAAAAAAGCAACAAATCTAAGCGTACTAAAAGATGGTATTGAAGTAGATATTGAAGCTAATAAGAAGACTATGGGTCAAGCCTTTGCGAAAAGACGTATTGAACGTAAGAAATTAATCTATGAAGATCCATTACGACAATTAGATTTGTATGTATGTTATCATAATGATGTAGCCATTGGTAATTGTGAACTATTAACAGTAGAAAGTGTAGGAAAGATTGAAGATTTTGATATTATAGAAGCTTATCAGAGAAAAGGTTATGGCACTTCTTTATTAAATTTTGTTATGGATGAGGCCATTGTAGCAGGTGCTGAGTATATTTATTTGCTAACAGATGCTGAAGATACAGTTAAAGATATGTATAAAAAATTTGGGCTGCAAATTCTTTTAACGAGAACTGAGTTATTTTTTGATTTAAAATAAGATGAAAAAGGAAGATATATGACATTAAAAATCACATTACTAACAAAAGAAAATTCATTTTCAGCCACTCATGTAATTGAATCAGGTTTGAAAGAGTACTTTCCTAATTATGATTCAAAATATAATCCTGACTTAGTGAATCTTTATGATTATTATAATAAGACCGGAAGCATTTTTCTTATTGGCATGATTAATGATGCAACAGTGGCGACAGGTGGTATAATAGGGGAGAAGGATGATATAGCAAGAATTGTGAGAATGTCTGTTAAAAAAGAATACAGAAGACAAGGTTATGCTAGCATGATATTGAAAGCATTAGAGAAAGAAGCTTCTAGACAAGGCTATAAAGAAATTGTATTAGAAACGACTAAGACTTGGCAGGAAGCAATATCATTTTATGAGAAAAATAATTATAAAATAACTTCTAGTGATTCAAATGATATACATTTTAAAAAATCAATAGTTTAGATTTAATCAAGTTGAAAAACAACTTGATTTTTTATTGACAAATTTTATTATTCATTAAATTTTAATTGATGTCATAGCAAATTTTATTTAGATAGAGTAGTTTTTTAGGTTATAAACATTTTATAATACAAATAAATTACCTTGTAAAATATATAATATTAAAAAAGCTCCAATATAACTTAAGTCTATTTGGAGCTTTTAAACTTGAAAAATTTGCAATTTAATAAATATTAGGTTCCTAAAACAATAATCAGTATCCTGTTGAATAATCTACATATATTTTCGAAAAAGTTATAACTATTGTAGAAAGTTATTTTTTTACTATTTCTTTAGAAAAGTTGATAATTAACCACCTGCAGATGGTGGAAATAAAGTCACTGTATCCTCATCGTTGATTTTTGTATCCAACTTCTCTAGGTGTAAAACATTTTTTCCATTGACCATAATAATTGAACCGGGAGAAATACTATGATCATCTTTTAGTAATTTGCGAGTAAAATAACCATCATAATCTTGATCCAGTTTT
>DATFJG010000137.1:0-11288 GCA_035269305.1 Clostridia bacterium | reverse complement strand
TACTCCCAGTATGTTTCACATTGAGATTATTGTCTGCGTCTTGTGAATTAAGTAATGTATTTATCGCAGTTAATAATTCACTAATTTCTGATACTGTTATTTCTCCATCTGAATTGACTTTTTGCTTAACTAAATTACCTTCATCATCAAAACCAAAACCAATCATAGGCATAAACCAAATCGGTATATTATTATTTTCTAAAAATGTTTTAGTAACTTTTCTTGTTCTTTTTTTATCTATATCTCGATAACCTCTTTCATTAAATTCTACTTTTTCACCAGCCAACTTTATCACTCCTTATTATTTTTTATGCTTATTATATCGTTCAATCCAAGGTGTCATCACATGAGCACAGTTAGGATGAAATGGAGGCCTTTCAAGTAATGCAGGATAATTTGGATGATCACCCGACAAAGAATAAACATTCCCCTCATAATCATTACAAATGTCCATACCATCAACATCCACATGTTCGCTTATCTTCACAAGATCAAAACCATAATCATTCATTCTATTTTCAATTCCTTGTGTCTGCAATTCTCTAGACCTCGTTCTGCTATACATTCTGACATATCTTTCTGGATCCCATTTCCTGCCTATACTATCTTCTAACTTAAGCCCACTGTCCTTGATTTTTTGATATAATTGACTTCCTATTTGATCTTTAGTTGTTGTTCCGCCTCTTATTCCGGGCTGTTTAGTCAATTGTAAACTTCTAGCTTCTTTTATCCCTTCTCTAATAACATCATCAAAGTTTTTTCTCCAAGCACTATTAATCATATTAACTTCTCGAAGCATTTCTTGTGTGACAGATTCAGTAACTTTTCTTATTGCTTCTTTATCTCTAGCAACAACATCAAATAACTTTATCACCTCTCCTTCATCAGTTATTATCTTTCTTTGCTTACGAATAAAAGCATCAGCCAATTTTCTACCTGATAATTCACTTTTGGGGGCAGCTATACGAGCAAAGTTTTCAGCACTTTTTGCAAGTTCTTTTAATTGAGAATCAGCTCTTTTTCTTAACGATTTTAAATTATCTAATATAGGACCTTTCTTGTTGTATTTCATTAGAGAACTAGCTTGATTATCAATCTCTTTTGTTACTTTTTTATATTTTACTAAAATTTGTTTGATCTCTTTTTCTACTGGATTTTTTTCTATTCCCGTTATTTCCCCTTTTAGTTCATCATACATTTCAGTCATTTTTATCACCCAATATTTTTGAATATCCACATCTACTACAAACTATAACTACTCGATTATCATCATTATAATACCAAAACCTTTTTTCAATAGGATGGTTGCATTTTCCCTGTAATTCTTTTAACATCTTGCTATATTTGCAATTTCTTTGATATTCTTTTTGGGAAATCATTAAGATCACCAACCTTAAAGAGTATATGGAGCAGTAGAATTTTCAGCTTCAATCTCATCTTCAATTCTTGCAACCTCTTTTTGAACCTTTTCTTCATTCCAATCTGGATTATTTTTTCTGACTTTTTCTTCAATACTAATAGCATCTGCTCTATTAAGATTTTCAGTAATTTCTGAAAGTTCCTTATCATCATCAGGAATACCATCACGCCAAGTAGTTGATATTTCAACTGGCTCATAATTATTACTATTATGATATACATCCATTAATTGTGCTTTATATAACAGGTCTTTTATATTATTATCATAATAAGTTTTTTTCCTTGCTATTTTAGAAAATAATCTCATAAGTCTATATTTTAAAGCAATACCAGAATTCGCCATATTAGCTTCGCTTAATCCAAAAGCACTGGGAGAAGTTTCAGTAATCATAAACATAAATTTCAACATATAATCTACCTGCTTGAAAGCTGAATCAAGTTTAGCTTCCCAAGTGATATATTTAGGTTCTGAGCCATCTTTTTCATAAGGAAAATATTTGCCACCTGTTACATCAATATTTCCATCTTTATCCATAGCTTCAGCTGGTCCTTTCATTTTGGGATCAGCGTGTTTATCCAAAACCCTTGCGATCTGTGATATTCTATTATTTGCTTCATCTTGTAATGTCTTAATATCTAAATAATCAGAATATCCCCAATAACTCTCATCATCACGCCAATTGGGAATATGTACAATAATAAAATCGTCAATGCCCGTTTCTTCTTCTTCATCTAAATTAGGATATAAAGTATCAAGACTTACTTGTTCTTGTATCGTATAACCGCTTATTTTATATAGGCTATGATAAATCTTTCCCGGCTCATGCACTTCTAACTTCAAAAAATGAGTATCATCTATCCCATCACCCGTTGTGTCTTTTAGAAAATCCCAAGCTATTATTTGTCTGTCAATTTGTCTAATATTATCATCAGCTTGTTCAACAAAGAAATATTTAGGATTTTGAGATTCTATTATAATATTGCGTTCTTCCCTATATTTACTTCTTTTAGCATATCTTACTTTGAAGCAAGAATCTCCTCTATAACTATTTCCTAAAGCTGATTCATATAATTCAGTATATAAATTATTTTCTGCAATTAATTCTTGTAACCGTTCATCAGATTTTAGAGGACCATCATTATTTCCTTTATTCCCTGCTTTAAATTGGGGGTGTTCTCCAAATAACATATCAGCTGATAGTTTTGAAAGTAATCCACAATAATTACACACCAGATAAGTCATAACAACTTGATCATTATTTTCTAATTGCCTTTGTATCTTTTTAAAAACTTCGTCGTGTCTACCTTGAAATAATTTTCTATGCTTTTTATATTTCTCTATTCTCTGTCGTTCTTCTTTTGTTGGCGGCCAATAATCACCTTTTGACAAGTATCCCATCTTTTTCCATCTCCTTCACTTCTTAATAATATCCCTTATATATAAGAAACATTTTTGGAGTACTCAAAGCTCAAAAAAATGCAGGCAAATGTAGCAGATTTCAGTATAGTAATAATTGTGTTACAATAATGTCATTTTTTTACATATTTGGTATGAGTAGTTAAATATTTATGAGTAATTACTCAATTATTCAAAAAAAAGTGTTCTTATTCCTATCATACCAAATATTATTTTTTTTTGAATACTTAAATACTCATTTTCGTTTTAAATTTTTTTTTCAAAAAATAATCTCTCGCGTATTATAAGTATTATTTTAAAATCCACGCGGTTTTTTTGTAGAAGGTCTTAAATTTCTGTTATTAAACAACTTTTCTAAAGCTTGTGTCATACTGTCAACTTGATCATCATAATCCCCTTCTGGAAATCTCGAACATTCATCAATAAATCCAGATACCCAACTTTGTTTTGAAGGATTTGGAATATAAACATTCCCTGCTTCTAAAAAAGGTGTTACAGCATAAGCTCTTGATACTTTACCACCTTTGACTGATACTGGTTTTAAACCAGATATTTGACTATTCAAAACATTAATAACAGCTGGTCCATTAGCTTTATCTTCTATATAAATAGGTTTTGCTTCTGGCCATTTCTTTTCCATATTTTTTATTTCTTTTACCGTTTTGCTGAAATCTAATTGTGATCTACTCTGATCTAATAAATAAGCATTAGTTCCCATTAAACCCCAAACTTGACCGACTACAAAACTGCTGTCTTTTTGATCTTTAAATGCACAATCCCAACTCATTATGATCTTATCAAATTTATTTATTCGAGGCATACGATTATAATAATTCCACCATTTTGATTTAATAATATCTCCTTCTTCGGGTGAAGGATTCCCTTGATAGAGTGATTCCCAAGCTTTTCTATCCATATTATTTTTTCTTTTTTCTAATATCTTTTTAGGAAATTTTTCAGGCCATAAAGCTTCACCTCTTTTTCTGTCCAAAATATCATTCTCGGGTTTTTCACATATTGCTGGCATATTGATCTTTTTCCATTCGTCACCTTCGTGTTCTAGGATTCTACCAGCCAAATCATCGTGATGCCACCTAGTAGTTATTAATATAACTTTACCATCAGTATGAAGTCGACTTCTTAAAGTAGTGTCATATTCGTGCCATAATCTATCTCTATAAGTTTGTGAATATGCTTCTTGTCTATTTTTGATCGGGTCATCAATTAATAATAAATCAGCACCTTCACCTGTGATAGATCCTCCTACACCAGATGATAACATCTGACCTCTATGTTTTTTAATACCCCAATCCACAGAGGATTGTTGTTTTGGGTGAATTTCAACATTAAAAATTGACTTGCCAAATCTTTCAATCTTTTCTAAATTCCTTTGTCCAAACTTTTTTGCTAAATTTCCACTATAACTAACTTCAATGACTAATCTTTCCGGATTTTTACCTATATACCAACTAGGAAAAGTTTCAGTAATAGTCATAGACTTAGAATGTCTAGGGGGCAAAGTAAACATTATTTTATTTTTATCTAAATGATCTTTTTCTAAAGCTATTAATTCATTTGTTATAATTTCGATATGTTTTGCTGGTTTATAAAGCCCCCTGTGTATATACTGGATATAAAATGAATAATCTTCATAAGCTAATTTTTTCCATCTAGGTTCTAAATTTTCTAAAGGTATCAAAACATCATTCTTCTTCTCCAATTTTTTCTTTACGCTCTTTCCAGAATAATTTTTGGAGCAATTCTTTGGTTTCATCATCATATTTTTTGACATCTTTTATTTCCCCTTCGTGTTGATGTTTCAAATTACCTGTTAAATCAGCTTCAACACTAATAGATTTTCTGCCCCACCTATCTGGGAAACTCCTTTCCAACCACCAAGCACTTGCTTGCCAACTTTCCTTACTGGCTTTATTTATAACTGCGACATTTCTTACTTCAGCTGTTGATCTTGCCTTTTTAACTGACTTGTAAAATTCTGAATAAACGCTGTCTTTTTCATCTTTCACATCTTGTTCTCCAAGTTTCATATATCTATAAAATGTTGATTCATCAATTCCTGCATATTCACAAGCAGTTTTAATGTAATTGCCTGCTTTAATCACTGAACAAATATCATCAATAAGATCTTCATCTACTGCAATTTTAGGTTTCCTGCCAGAATTTTCATTACCACCCATTTCCTTCACCTCCTATTTATCATCTGGTACCCAACCTTTATTAAAATCATCTTTAGATCCTCGATTAACCATTCCAGAATCATCATAAAGTCGGTCCACTTCTTCATATTCCATTTGAAGTAAATCCATAACTTCTTCTCTACCCATATCTCTATTATCGATAAGTTCACTTACCAACTCTGACATTTTTATAATTTGATGATTTCCTCTAGCCCTATTATGCCTAACTGTAGACATCATTTGTTCTTTTCT
This sequence comes from Clostridia bacterium, assembly GCA_035269305.1. Classification (GTDB taxonomy): domain Bacteria; phylum Bacillota; class Clostridia; order Peptostreptococcales; family Acidaminobacteraceae; genus DATFJG01. The sequence continues at coordinate 6,002 of DATFJG010000137.1, read as the reverse complement.
ATTAACTTCTTTTAAAAATACTACCGGTACTTTCCCATCAGTAAATTCTCTAACTTCTTTATCTTTTAAAGCAACAGTCCATCTATGAAATCCATCAACTATCTCATAATCTGGTCTTATTACAATAGGCTGTGTCCAACCATCAGTAAGTATTGAAATTTTCAATAATTGTAATTCTGGTGGAGGAACGTGATTTGGATTATAATCATTAGCTTTTAATTTTTCAACATCTACCCATTTAATATTATTTAATGGTTGTTCTTGCATTATTTGATTCCTCCTTTTGTTTACTCTTTTCCAAAGCATCATAATATTTTTTCTTGGCTTCTTTAATATCTTTAGTTTTTAAGGGCGTCATTCTTACTAACGTTCTTTTTAAAAAGTCCCCATTTACAACTATTTTTGCTAAAAATTCCCAAGAAATACCTGTATACCAATGAGGTGTTTTACCTAAGATTGGTTCTTTAGTTTTATCATAATGTTTTTTAATATATGCTTCAACCTGTTTAACTAAGTTTAATCGGTGTTCTTTAGAATCATAACCTTTAATTTTTTCTTTTATAAATTCTTTCCAAGAGATATTATCTGGTTTTTGGACATCTTTACGTTCAAAATATAACTCAGTATTACCATATCTGGAAGCAGTAGAAGCACCGGGTACTCTTTTATACATTTTATCCCATACTTCTGGAAAACAAAACTTAAACATATGCAAACTTTTAACCGCTTCTTTGTGATAAGGAGGAGCAATTCTTTGATTATGGGGTGCTATTCCATATTTGTCCATAACATCATAAGCGTGATTATAATCCCAACCTAATTTTTTAGGTGCAGTCCAAACATCTTCGGTCTGCCAATCATAGATAGGATAAATTTTATATATATTTTTAGGTTTTATCAATTTAAGTTTTTCTTTTGCAAAACCCTTAAAAGAGTGTCCACTAGCTTTAATAATATAATTTTCTTTTTTCTTATTTGTTACAGCTCGATACCTAAAAAGACTCTCTTGTGCTCTTATCCCCATTATCACACCAACTTTACCATATTTCTCTGGTGGATAAAAGAAATGCCCATTAAGATCAAACAAAGATAACCTTCCTTTTGGATTTGGAAAATCGACTTCATCATCATTAAAATAAGAATCAACTCTTATTTTACCCAATTTAGTATTAGTAAGCCCTGTATAAAAAGGCAATTCAGTAATCGCTTCAGAGGGCATAGATCGTACCCATTGATCTTTTTTTTCTGGTGCCCAATGATACCAATTATTATACTTTGAGCTACAATTATTTTTATGTGCCATTGGAACGCAGTACCACCTAAGATTTACATCATCTCTATTAAAAACCCTTCTAACATATTCTTCAGTTTGATAAGGAAGCGCTTCTTCATCAGAAAATATAACATCTAATGGTAGCAATTTTTTACTATTTTTATGAGCTTCTTCTAAAGTAAGATTTAAACAAGCTGTACTATCTTTGCCACCAGAGAACATTACAGCTATATGATCAAAATCTTTAAAAGCTTTTTGGATCCTTCCCCTAGCAAGTTCTAAAACATTTTTATTTACTGTTTTTTTACTAAGCATTATAATTTATCACCACTTTCCTATCTATAAAACACCTTCATAGATTTTCTCTTGATTTTCATTGTGTAAATATCCTTCTTGTTCTTCTTCTCCAAAATATTTTTTATAAATAGCAATAACAAGCATAGTTGCAACAATATACATTCTGCCAATTCCATAAGTAGCCCATAATCCCATAACACCTAAACTCGTAAATAATGGCCAACCTAAAACTGCTACAAGCCCAACAACTGCTCCAAATTTAGGTCCTTTAAGTTCGTGTAAAGCTACCGCGGCCGAATCCATTGTGCTTGTTGATACCATTAATGTTATAACAAGAATAAACATATACATAACCTTAGTAACAACAAATTGAAAAGCCACAAAACACAAGAACATATATAGGGCAAATGCAATTCCACCCCATAAAAAAGATGAATATTCTTTTTCTTTAAAGACAACTCTAGCTCTCTGCCATTGTTGAAGATCAACAAAAGGGCCAGATAGTAATATCAAAGATCCCAACCAAGCCCATCTCATATGTTCAGGTTCAAGTCCTAAAGGAAGATTAGCAGGTGTTCCACTTTTTAAACCTAAAAACATTAATACTATTCCAGCACCAATAGTTATAATCCATTGTATTTGATCAGTAAACATACTCATTTTTAAACCTTTTTTCAATACTAATATTACAAAAAATATCCCTGCACCCATACCTAAAACCTTCGCTCCAATTTCATTTATTCCTATTTCTAAACTTATCTGATAAATTGCTTGAATTTGGACCCATAATGAAAATAGTTGAATAATTATCATAGAATATTTGATTATAATATTATTCAGTTGAGCTTGTAAATTTTTAAGTTTATAAGCTACATACCCAAAAACTGGTATTGTTATACTATTTGCTAAAGCCCAGAATAAAAAAGGTATTTCCCCCTTTGTGAGTAAAAATTGCATTGTTAAAACAATTGAAACACCCCAAGCCCAGCTGGCCGCCATTGACACCCCCAGAAATACTGGTCTAGGCAATAATTCTTCAAAATAATTTTTGCTATTATTTAACATTTTTAATCCCCTTTCCTTTCTTTATATATTTCACACAATTTTAAAATAGCTTCAGTTTGAGTTTCAAGATTATATTCTTTTTTGATATTATTTAAAAACTTAACTAAAAATTTTTTCTGATCATATTTTAAAGTAATTGAAAAGTTTGAATATTCTTGTGGATCCGGATTATTATTTTTAAAATCATCAGAATATTGTTTTGCAAGTTTTTTTAATTTTTCTGCTTTATTCTTTTTAACTTTAGCTTTTTCAAAATTACTTAAATTATCAAGCTCATTTTCCAAACCTTCTAGATCCATAATTGGATTCTGTTTAATCTTTTCACCATCTACTTCTGCTTCTTTTCTTTTTTCTTCAGAAGTATTTTTTTCTTCTTCTATAATCTGTGTAAAGTAATCAATATCTTTTTCTGCTTCTATTTCATCTAATAAATTATCGATTTCTTTATAATTAAACCCAGCAACCATAAGATCAACATCTCGCTCCCCCAATTCAGAAATAATACCAGCTAGTTGTTGTCTGTCCCATTCACCTTCAATATTATTAAGTGCAATATTAAGCTGTTTTTCCTTATCTATTGGAAGATCTACTACACCCATCTTAACTTTTTTATAGCCCAAATCTTTTAAAACTTTCAAAGATTGATGTCCGCTGACAAGATTGCCAGTTCTTTCATTATAGACTAAAATTTGTGTAAACCCCAGTTTGTCAATAGACTTTTTAAGTTGTTGATAAGTTTCATCTTCTGGTTTTAAATCTTTTCTAGGATTGTAAGAAGCCGGTTTAACTTTATTTAACTTTATTTCTTTAATATCAACTTGTTTTGGTTCACTCATATATACAACTCCTTTATACTTTAAACTTTTATATACACATCAAGAAAAAGAGCAACCAAAATCTTATATTCGTTTTTTATGGTTGCCCCTTTTATAAAAATATTTCCATCTTCACCCCCTGTTTTTAGTAATTTATCATATTTTTAACATCTTTTCCTAATATAAGTATATAATTATATTAACCAATAATCAAGAAATCTCAATATTATTGTTATATTCATACATAGTTGCAAGTCCATCAGCTTGACTTAAAAGTCCTACATCTGGATACATTTCGCGTGCTTGATTTAAACTATTTCTTCTATTCCCCAGCAAAACACTTTCCTCCCAAGGTCCCATATGCCATCTTATTGCTAACTGTTCTCTTTCATTAAGTTTAATATAATTTTGTAGAAGTATAACTGATTTTTCACCGTGACCTAAAGGTAGATCATCTTCAAAGTGCCAACTATCTTTTACTTTATCTGGAATATCACCTCCGTTTTTAAAATAATTTATCCAATCACTAACAGCATTTTTTGATCTTTTAACTTTACTATAATCAAACCCTAAAGGCATATCATTATTTTTAACTAGATAATCCAAATATTTAATTTGCTTTTTAGTAGGAGGTTCAGCTCCTTTTTTATAGATATTAATTTTGCAAATATCGTGGAATATTCCTTCTAAAAAAATACTCTTTTCTGGCACTTTCATATTAAACCTTTGATTAAATTCTTTCATAAAATCATAAACCAACCAGCTGTGAATAAGCAAACCACCTTTAGAATTAAGATGATGGTTTATACTTGCTGGAGCTTCAAAAAAACCAGCTTCTATAATGAAATCTATTAATCTATTATTGCCCTCAACATCAATTTCTTTTATTGTTTTTATTATTTTATCTTGTAGCTTATCAATCTTAAATTCAATCATTTGCTCCCTCCTGTTTAAAACTTTCAACGCTCTCAAAGATATAAAGTTCATCAATTGATGATTGCCTTATTCTGCGTTTTTCATCATTAACTAAATTTTTAAAATGTAATAATCCATTTACCAAACCATCAAACCTTGCTATAATATTTTTGTTTGATCTAACATAAACAACAATATCCCCTTTATTAATAATGTTATTTTTTTCATCATAAATATTAACTTTTTTAATTTCTTCTATTTTCATATTTTTTTTCCTCCCCTTTTTCTATTTCTCTATAAAATTTTTCTTCTTTAGCCATTTTATAATATTTTTCTTGACACTCTTGACACACCTCTTGATCACTATCTCCTGTTTGAAATATTAAACCACATTCTTGACATACTTTTTTAAACATTATTAATCAACCCCTCTTATTATAATCTCTGTTTCATTATCCTAGTCAGCATTATCTTATTCTCAAATATAGGTTGAAACATCAGTTTTACATCATCCACATTATGTGCTACAAAAGCTACTGCTCCTGCCTTTCCCCATTTTCTTATTACTGCTTTTTGTAAAGGTCTTGCCTCCTCCCCTTCCACTTTACATTCTATCTCAAATCTTATTCCATATAAGCAACCTGTAATATCTGGTTTGCCTTTCATAGAATACCTGCCAGAATGTGTTTTGTGATAATAGCAATAATTTAAAGTATCTAAATAATTCTTAATAGACTTCACTACTGCATTTTCTCTAACCATTTTATTTCCTTCCTTTTGTTATAAATAGCCATATACCTATTATTCCAAAACAAGATAGTCCTGCTCCTGATAACAATAAAGATATTTCCATAAAATTATTAAATAGACTATAATCAAATAGTATTAACAAAAAACCAATAAAAACCATTAAAAATTGTATCACCCAAAAACCTGCTCCTATTAAAAAGATCACAGCCATCACTTTTATAGCTTTATCATTATTATCCATCTTATCCTCCTTAAAGTTCATAATAGCCCCTTTAAGCGACTTAATATATATATTAATGTAAATATATTATACTATATATAAATATCTACTCAGTACCCCAAAATACTGCTGTCGTTCTAAATCAAAGCAATACAAAATATTCTTTTAATCATTTTGTTAGCTTTGATCCATTTTTTGAGTTTCATCTTATTCTCCTTAAAGTTATTTTATTTGAAATTTAATTCTAAAGATGTATCGGATTCAATATTAGCTTTTTCATAAAGCAAAAGATTATCATTATTATCTGCCAATCCAATAAAATAAACATAATTCTCATTAATGTTTGATGGGACCTCTAATGTTGCAGTTTTGTTTTTAACTTTACTTTTTGCTATTATCTCCATTTTAGTATTTAATAAACAAAAACTTAAATTTATTTCCGGATCTAAAAAATCTAAAATAGAAATATTATCTCCCACTTTCATCTAAAATCCTCCTATAAATATTATAAAGTAAATCAGGAAACCATCTGATCAGCTCTATAACTTTATTTATCTATCTCGCCTTTTGCTTTTGATATGACTTCTTCTGCTCTTTTCAGATAACTTCTATCAATCATCTCTGGAGCATTTTTAAATGTACTTACTAGACTTTCAAGTTCTTCCAA
>DATFJG010000136.1:0-4035 GCA_035269305.1 Clostridia bacterium | reverse complement strand
TCTAAAATCTTAAACAGCTATGCTACAGGTGATATAACTGGAGAGAATAAGGTAGGAGGATTAGTCGGACATACTAATGGTAATGACAATGCAAGTACTGAAATTAAAAGCAGTTATGCTACAGGTGCTGTAGATGGAGAGTCTAGGGTAGGAGGCTTAGTAGGATATAATTACGGATCTAAAATTTATAATAGTTATGCAGAGGGCACTGTAACTGGGGATAATCAAATAGGAGGATTAGTTGGTACCAATGGTTACTATTCTAAAATCTTAAACAGCTATGCTATAGGTGATGTAACTGGAGAGAATAATGAGGGAGGATTAGTGGGGCTCAATTCCAGTAATACTACAATAACATATAGCTATTATGATTCAGAAACTACAGAACAAAACGATACTGGAAAAGGATTACCCCGTAGCACAACGCAGATGAAAAAAGGAACAGCTGATGATACAATAGATGGAGAAAGCATGTATACAGGCTGGGATATTACTAAATGGGACTTTGGAACAGTATCTGAGTATCCTAAATTAAAGTAACAGCAATAATTACCGAATGATCTCATTCAAAAATAGTAGACGGTCTAAAGAAAAAAACAAAGCATCTCAATAACTTACGTGACATAACTTCACAGTCACAAAAAAATAAGCTGAAATAGAAAAAATAAAGTCAGCAAGATTCTAATAAAACAAAGCAGTAAAAAAAGAATAAAGAATAACCTAGAGCCCGTCAGTCATCTATTCCAAGTGGCTGGCGGGTTTTTTGTATAATAAAATAAAAACCTATCAAGAACTTGCTAACTCTGGCTATTCAGTAGTTATGCTGGATCTTGACTAACAGACTGATCTAACTGATATAAATCCCATTCATAATCAGAATTTTTTTAATTAGAATGATTATTAGCAAAATGATTATCATACTTATATATAGATTGGTAATCATTTCTATGAAGATGAATAAGGATATAGGATTATGTTTATGCATTTTTACAGTATGGTTTATTATAATTAATAACAACTTAGTAAATAGATTTCTAGTTAAAGATTATTTTATTTATCAAGTAATACAAATTCTTTCCTCTTGTCAGAAGGATTTTAAATTTATAATGTTAACCCTTTTTTAAGCATTAACTTATTTTTCTAATAACAAGAAAGGATACAGTTAAATTTACTATATACATTACAAATTTTAATCATTCCATAAACCTAACTATTAACAATTATCAAGAAAATAGCAATCTTTCGATATTCCACCTCTCTATTCAATAAAACAAAACTTATAATTGAAGGAGATTTATTAAATGCATACAACTACATAATAGATAAAGAATATAGACAAATGAGAATAGTAACGCAATTTATACCAAAGGTTTTAAGGGAAGTTAAACAAAAGGGTTGCAAAATATTTATTTATATACAGGTATAGAAAATAACTAGAAATTTTATGAGATTTATAGATTTAAGAAATATAGAGAATTTTATGATTATGAATTATCTTTTTGAAGGGTAAAAATATACGTAGTTATAGTTATATATCTAACATATAGTAAATTAAGTTTCTTGTGTTTAATTAAAAAGAAAGGGTGACTGTTATGATTGCTTGTTTGGGTGACAGTATTACAGTTGGGATTCCTGGTTTTTCATATTTTAGATATCTTGAAGGTAGGGAAAAATATAGAAATTTAGGAGTTGGCGGCGATACACTTCTTGGACTTTCAAAAAAAGTTGATAAGTTTTTAGTTGAATCTTCATGTAAGGATATTATTATTCAAATTGGAACTAATGATATTTTATTGCCATTCTTAAAACAAAGATCTAGAGTTTGGGAAAAGATTATTTATCGACTTAATTTAAGAGGTAGTATCCCAATAACTAATGTTGAAACATTCATTGAGAAGTATGAAATTTTAATAAATAAGATATTAGGTTATAAAATAAAGGTAATAAGTATTCCCTGTATTGGAGAAAACATTAAAAGCAAATTAAACAAAAAAGTAGATATATATAATATGGCAATTTATAATTTATGTAAGGAATATAATATTAAGTATATAGATTTTAATAAGTGGCAAAAGGAGCTTATTAGGCAATCTGATATTGAAAGTGAATATATTATATCTGAATATTTTATAAAAATAATTACTGATACAATATTAACAACTTATCTTGGATTTTCAAAACAGATAAGTAAAAAAAGAAAGCTAGTTGTTACAGTCGATGGTGTTCATTTAAATAAAATTGGCGGAAAAGGGTTGGCCAAATTAATTACTACAGAATAGTTTTACTAATATTAAAGAACTGGCACGTGGCCAGCTGGATATTGCTTAACATGGGATTAGTTTTATGCCTTCTTTCATAAAGCTTACATATTAAATAATTACGTGCATGAAAAAGTAAGCTTCAAACCATTTCCTGGCAGAACCAAGCGCGAGAGCTGATTCCTAATAACGTTATGCGATCTTGATATAGGTAGAAGTGTGATTAATTTGGCATTAAAAATATAAAATCATAAATTCCTTTTTTATAGACTGATACTTTTTTATATTAAATTAACTCAACTCTAATTATTTATTCTATATGAAAAAAGTTAATCTTTCGATATCCGACCCTTTATAATCCCCTATACAATCCTTCATATTATTATACGACTAAAATAAACTTTTGCCTCATATCGAGAACTATAAGCCTATTATCCCTGTCATTTAGATCTTTTTAACATATTTAATAAATTCAACTTGTATATACTTGTTATAATTACTTATATTGAAAGTGTTATATATACTGTTTTATAATACTAAAATAGATAATATAATTAAGGTTCTTTCATAATTGCCTTATTTAGTTCTTAAAAAAATTTTTGAATTGATCAACTTGATTTTTCCTTGAAAATAAGGAAATTTAGTTCAAACTACTGATTTACAATATACTCCAGGCAAATTAGGGTATAGATATCCTGGGTATGTAGATAATATGTTTTTCAAATTATCTAAATCTAAGCAGCTTGTTCTTGTTGCTGATTATTAACTATTACTGTTGATATCTTGGCCACAATCAAACCAAGGCTGTTTAACAATATATGGGTCATTACTTTCTTTTTACCTTTAACCCCTACATTTTTTAAGCCAAGATTTTCTTTTAACCTGGAAAAGGTCCTTTCAACACTGGTCCTTTTATCATAGATGCTCTTCCAGGTACTCGATTCTCGATGCGGAATCTAGATATAGCGTGGATCCTCTGTTTAGGCCTTGTTTTAGTAATACGACCATAATTTGAATCTTAGACACCAGGCAGAGCCATTTACACAGTCTACTTTGCCACAGACATGCGGACATCTAAATTAGTTATCTCCATTGTAATAAACCCAGTATACCATCTTGTGTCCAGCCCTACAGACAGGAGTTCCTTTATAATCATAATAGCCGGCTGATGACTGTTTGGAGTTTCTTGGGTTAATAGGAATGATAGCCTGTGCATTATATTCAAATAAAATTTATTCATAGATATTTTCACGATCATAAGCTGAGTCCATGGTCCAAAAATCCGGCTGTTTGCACTTTATACCACTTAATATTTGGCTGACTTTTTGTACTAGAGGTAAAGCCTCATCACCGTCGCTTTTATTGGCTGGTGTTATAGAGATTGTAAGCGGTAGTTCACGTGCAGTATCTACTGCCAGATGGACTTTCCAGCCGAACTAGGTTATCTTATTATGGTGTGAATCAAGTTTACTACCCCAGTCTGGGGTATCAGGATTATCTTTATTAATCTGAGATTGTAGTTTTGCCCGTTCATAAGATTCAAGTTTTAAAAACTACAATAGCAGTGGTCTCAGGATTAATTATTTCCATTTCATGAGTTTTATCTAATAAGTCATGTAATATAGTTTCTAAACTATTTTTTCCAGAAAGCTTAGTAAAATATCGACTTAAAGTTGCTTCACTAGGAACCTTACTAAAGAATCCAAATCCGCAGATGTGACTAAAGGCAGGATCGTTTTTAAGCCTGCGAACTAGGGCAGCTCTGGTAGGTATATTT
>DATFJG010000135.1:0-2127 GCA_035269305.1 Clostridia bacterium | reverse complement strand
AGTAATGCAAGACGGGATATAACACAGGGACCGCAGTTAACGTTTGTGGTAGAGACGGAATAAAACCACACTTAAAGATTAATATACCTGTCCTGGTGCTTGATACCTTTTGGTATTCAAGAGGGAAGGCGAACAAAGATTGATCATCTACAGCGTTTTAACTCCAGACCTTGGCTGTTTGAGTTCGTTACGTAGTAATACGTGAACACTTTGCATATGTGTCCTACTCCTATACAGTTTATGCACTCTCTGTTAATAAAATAGAGAGAACTGTATAGGGAGGGGTATATCTTAGTCTGTCTAAAATTAGCTTAAAGAAACCTGCCTAACCTATAGATTACGATTCTCAAACCATCCTATAAACAATAAAAGCATTGGTTGAAGCAAAAGAAAAGCTTAAGTCCATTAGAAATACACAGCTTACAGCCTCTCAAAAAGCCATAGCTTAAAGATTAAGACTCGTAAGAAGCATAAGGTCAACTATAAAAAAACAGCTTAAAAAAAGTCTCACAGGTCAAAAAAATAAAAAAAAACTTAAGAAACAGCTTGAAAACAAGAGTTTAAGAAATAACTCTTAAGAAACTTACTTCAACTCATAGACAACAAAGACTAGGTGGTAGAGTATGAGTAGACAGCTAGAACTAGGGGAGTAGTTAATTAGATTTTTATTTTTTAAATGTATAAATATGCTAATAGATACATAAAATACATTATGCTTTCAAAACCACTAAATATCAATTTAAACTTCAAATAATATGACCCAGTAATTTTTTTTATTATTAATTATTTAAGTGATTTTACACCATATATTTAGCCCACTATAAATCTATATATTGACTAATTATAAGGGATATGATAACGTAACATCATATATAAATTGTATTTAATAAAATATATAAAAAATCGTAATATGAATAGGTGGTTAAATTGAAAAAAAAATATCATGCTCCTAGAAATTTAATACTAGCTACATTCGCTAGAAATAAATCAATTAGAAAAACTGCAGAAATTTTAAAAATTAATAGAAGAACTGTTAATGAAGTTCTAGACCAAGAATTAGAAAATTATAAGAGTCCACAACTTACAGAAGAACAAAATAATAACCTCATAGAAGATTTAAAAAGTTCTAATGATACATTAAAAAATTTAAGTGAAAAATATAATGTCGGTCAATATGTTATAGATCGTTACTATAATGCATATGTTAAAAAAAATAATGACAGAAAACAAAGGTTTGTCAGAAATGGAAACCACATCTATAATGAAGATTGTTTTGAAAAAATTGATTCCGAAGAAAAAGCATATTGGTTAGGGTTTATATTATCTGATGGGTCCATATCTTCAGAAGGTTACAGAATTAGTTTGGAAATAGGAACTATCGATATTGGGCACTTAGAAAAATTTAAAAAATTTATTGATTGTAATTATGATATTTTAACAAGAGAAAGAAATGGATATTTAAGGTCTTCACTGAGGGTTACTTCTAAAAAAATAGCACAAGATCTGTTTAGACTAGGATTTATTAATAACAAAACATATGAAATGGAATCTTTAATTGAAAAAATACCAAATGAATTAAGAAGACATTTTCTGAGAGGTATTTTTGATGGGGATGGAGGCATCTATACCTATGAAGCTAACGATTGTAAAATATTACTGAGTGGTTTAGAAAGTATAGTAATGGATTTTAGATCATATTTTAAAATTGATGAAGAGAAGATTTCAAAAAGAAAAGTAATAGGAAAGAAAAGAAATTATGATTATCATTCAAGAATATATTTAGGTGGTAATAAACAGTGCAAAAGAATTCTAGATGAATTATATAAGGATTCAAACATTTATCTTGATAGAAAATACAATAAATATAAAGACCATTTCAAAGATTATAAGCCAAAAGAAAATTAATAAAGAAAGGGGATTATGATGTTTTAGAACTTAACGTCATATAAAATAATATGAAAATAATGCATTTAAGCGATCTACATGTAGGAAGAAAGCTTCATAAGGCTTCTCTAATAGAAGATCAAAAGTATATGCTTGAAAAAATAATTGAGTATATTAAAGAAAAAAACGTAGACGTACTTTTAATAGCAGGAGATGTATACGATAAATCAAACCCTTCAACCC
>DATFJG010000134.1:0-9616 GCA_035269305.1 Clostridia bacterium | reverse complement strand
TGGTGCGCGTTTGAAATATTCTATAATGGTTTCATAGTAACTACTAAAATCCTCTATTATGGCACTGCCTGCGAATATTATTAATATTGAAATGAAAGCAACAACAGTAAATAGAACACTTAAAACTGCTATTGTTTTATTTAACTTCATTTTTGTTAGAAAATGTACAGCCGGTCTTAGTAAGTAGTAAAAGAAACTTGCAAAGAGTATAGGTATTACTGTTACTTTAAATATACTTTTTATAAAATTAGTAATAAAATTCAATTGTCCAAAATAAAATATTATTAAAATAATTAAAAGTATCCATATGGTATATTTAAAATACTTATGATTAAAATCCATACATGCCCCTTGTCCTTTCCGAAATTATCAATACGGTCATACGATAATCGCAAATAACATTATATTTCTTCTTTATTAGAAAGCTCTTAAACTTCTCTCTAACTAATGGATTACCCAAATACATATTTTCTAAACAATTCATTCAAAGCAAAACTTCCCCATTCATGAGTTATTGGGGAAGCTAATGATTAGATATTTAATGATTATAAATCTATTTTTATTTTCATCGAATCATTTTTTTATTGATTTAACAACAAAAATCAAAAGACTTGCACCTATAACGGCTACAAATAAACTATATAAATTGAAACCCGTTACACCTGTTCCACCAAAAATCGAGAATACAAAACCACCGATAAAAGCACCAATTATACCGACAACTATATTTGCCATTAGTCCCATAGGTTTATCGGCACCTACTAATTTACTTGCAATCCATCCAGCGAATCCACCGATAATTAACCAACTAATAATACCCACTTTGATACCCCCTTCCATGCCTAGGGTTCAATCAAAGAACCCCTTCTATTAATTTGTTTTTCATCCATATACTTTTCTCTAATTTCGAAAAAAAGCGCCTCAGCACTTTCTTCTGCATTCCTACCAGCAATATTAAACTTCATTTTTGTCTTTCGATGAGTCGTATAAAAATACTCTATATCTTCTTTTATTTCCTGATAATAATGCTGTCGATTATTGTCATTCACTACATTTTGAATCAAATATTCATTGTCATCATCATAGAAAACCAATCGTTCTAAGATGTTTTTTGCCTTATCTTTAATTGTAATGGTTAAAACATCAGGATTCTTCTTAAGAACTCTTAAGTATTGTCCATACATGCCACTCGGTGGCATAGCAATAACCACATGGTCTTTGTTTTCTTCTAAGATCTCAGAGAGAATATGACTAACTTCCTCTCGAAAGCCATAGCCATTGAAATTTCGACTTTGTATTGTTTTAATCGACTCACCCATTCGCCTTGGAATCTCAAGGTCAAAATCTGCGAAGTTGTAACTTAATTTGTCAGCAAGTATTTTTCCTATTGTACTTTTGCCAACACAGGACACCCCAACTAAATATATTCGCATAACACTCTCTCTTTCATTATCCATAACTCTGTTATTTATTTGATTTTCCAATTTGCTTTTCTTTTATTTAAAAATGCATTCACACCTTCATGGGCATCCTCAGTGGTACAAAGGGTTGCAAAATGATTATTGGTTAAATCTAGGGCAGCTTCATATGCTAAATCTTCCATTTTATAGAATGATTGCTTCCCCATTTGCATGGCTAAAGGACTTTTTTCTGCTAGCTTTGAAGCAAATTTCATTGTTTCTTCTTCTAGATTTTTAGATGCTACAACTTTATTAACCAATCCAATTCTTAAAGCTTCTGATGCATCTATAAGATCACCAGTTAAAATAAGTTCAAGAGTCTTTTTTCTACCAAGTGATTTTAGTAAAGGCACTGCTGGTCCCATACAAAAGAGTCCTATATTAATTGCCGTAGCACCAAATCTAGCGTTATCTGCTGCTATGGCTAGATCGCAAGCTGCAACTAATCCAATGCCATTGGCTACTGCAATATTATGAACAGATGCTATTACAGGTTTCCCAATCGTCGCAATAGTAATATTCATTTTTTCCATTAATTCAACCCATTTTAAATACTCAAGATTTGTTTTATCCTCTAAATAATTCACATCAATTCCTGTACAAAAATTCTTACCATTGGCATTAATAATAATTACATTGATACCTGGGTCCTCTTCCAACTCAAATAACGCATTATTCAATTCAGTAGCCAAAGAAATATTAAATGTATTATTAAATTCTGGCCTATTCAAAGTTATGGTTCCAATTTTATCAGTTTTTCTTACTAAAATACTTTTGTAACCCATACATTCCTCCTAAAAACTTCTAATGATAACCTCTCCTCAAAATACTATTACTTTAGTCCATGAATCATTCTGATCGACTAAGCCACCATTCAAGAATCACCCCGTAGACAACTCCAGCTACAAAACTAACTGGATCTTGAAAACCTGTGGAAGCATAGAATGCAAATGAAACCAAAAGACCTAAAATGCCCCCGCGAATGAATACTTTAATTTTTTCTTTTTTCTTCCAAGGGGCGCCAATAACCAACCCTATAATCACTCGATTATACCATAGGGAAAACACAAAATTTGGAGAAGCTGTAAACCCTGAGCGTATATATGCCCCAGCGACACAGATAAAACCTAATAAAGCACCACCAATTAAAGAAACTCTCATTCGTTTATTCATTTATACACCTCCTAAACTTACATATTAATATCTATACTCAAAGCAAAAATCCTCGCCTATCATAGATTTATTTAAACTGTCGCCATATACTTCATTTCCCTTCTTTATTCTAAGGGCCTTACAGGAAATAATGCATATTGATTTAGATAAAAGCGAATAGCAGCTATACCAATTAAAACAGTCATACCTGCAAGGGCTGTCATAGAAAGAAAAGGGTACTGTCCATTAAAACCCTCTGGGGCTTTTAGAAACTGATAAATCCCCAGATATGCCCAGGCAATAGGTAAGGGAAAAACTGCATTTTCGTTACTCTTATTTACGAAAAACACCAAAACAATTGCAAAAATTAAGGTAATCATTGCCCATAGTTCATCGCCAATACCAAAGCCCTGCCATTCGAGTTTCACCAATGTTGCAGAAAAATTAACGACAGTAGCGATAAACAGCCAACCTGTATAAAGACCAAATGTTAATGGCAACAATATTCGCTTATTTTTTTGTATTTTTTTCAATCTAAGATTAATAACGGATAAAATTATAACAAATCCTAGAATAAATACCGTCGACAATGTTAGCTGCAAATAAGAAAAGGCAATAATCCAAGCAATATTTAGAATACAAGAAGCTCTAAAAAGAACTGAGATCTTATCAATAGTCCTTTGATAATAAGGATTATCTTTCTTTATTATCATGACAATCATGGAAGTTATTAATAACAGGTAGATTACACTCCATATGCTAAAGGTTGATGGGCTTGGTGTAATCAACGTAAGATACCGATCAGATATCTCCTTTTGTGAAAGGCCATTAAAAAAACCAGTAGCCCCTAAAGCATTAATTATTAATGTCACTACAAGAAAAATAGCATTAATCCATGCATTTTTACTTCTATTCATATAAAAATTCCTCCTTCATTTTAATATTGATCTTATAAACTATTCTTACCCTTCTTTATCTTTAAAACTCAGAAAATCTAAAATAGTATTTTATAATAGAAAAGCTACTGGATTAATCCAATAGCTTACTTTTTTTCATTAGTTTATTCCAAACCTTTTCTAATCCTTGGCGCTAATATTAGAAATACAACCATACTAATCCCAAGAACGATACCAGAATATTTAACAATATCCCATCCTGAACCACTATTGGATAAAATCAAATCATTTCCTTTATAAGTCCAGTAAAAAGGAATCCAGTAAAAAAGAATCTGCCACTGGTCTGCTAGAAGTTCTTGTGCAGCAATACTCCCGAATAGTGGTAAGAATAACAATTTCATATTACCTGCAGCATTCATCACATCATCGTTATTAATTCCTTCAATAAATCCAATTAATACGCTTATAATACAGGAAGTAGCTACCATTAATAATACATAGAGATAGTTGATGTTTTTGAAACCTGTAATAAGGAGTAATAAAAAAGTTCCTATAATTGGTACAACAATTCCAATCATGCTCTTGCCTGCAATAAACTCCAACCTAGAAACAGGTGACAAATGAATGGCACTAATTGTGTTATCCGTTTTTTCTTCAACAATATTCAAAGCTATAATCATACCACCTAGAATAGAGGTGAAAATGATTGCTGTATTTACCATGGTCTTTTTCAATGGTGGTATATCTCTCCCATAATCAACGATCTGAGCAATTGAATCTTCCATTCCTATCTCATAATGGTCAAAGGTAATTAAATTTCTTACATACTCTATAATGTAATCTGGTTCATTTCCTTGGGCTAAAATAAAGTACTCATTGTCTTTATCAGGCATCACACCTATAATATTATCTCGTTTTCTTACACGATTTTCAGCGGCTTCAATTGATTCTGAAAATTCTACTGTTGCAAACTGCTTAAAATATTCACTTTGTTCCTGATTTTCATTCTCTAATAAGATTACTTCAACAGTTGTATCATTAATCCCTGGGGAAAAGACATTAATCATTATAGCAAAAATTATAGGAACAACTAGTATATATAACGTAATAAAATTTCTTACGCTTGTCTTTATATCTCTTTGAAATATGAAAAAAATTTTCTTAATCATTTTTAACACTCCTTTACAGGGTTAGTGTCTTTTTAAACCTATAGTTAGCCATAATAAAGATGTCTAATCCAATAACGGCAAAGCCTAAAGAGGCAATCAGTACATACGTCATATTCCCATTAGTAGAGATTATCTCTTTAAAACTTTGAAGCATTACATAACTAGGAATCATTTTAACCCAGTTAGGATCCCAACTAGGGGTGAAATAGGATATGTTTGGCATAATCATTATCACAATTACGATATACATAACACCAAATGCCTCTACTATATCATTATAATAACTTGTAATTAAAAGTCCTAAAGACGCTGCAAAAAATCCAGATGTTACTATGAATAAAATCATAGCTGCATAGTTCGGCTGTAATCCCATGACAGGTATTGTAATCATTAAAGTTGTCACAATACTTGTAAGAATGATAACACCAATTTTACTAAAGAGATAATGCCAAACTGAAGATGCAGTGATAGCATAAGCTTTTATAATTCCTTCATTTTTATCAAGAAAAATATAGGCAGCAATTATAAAGAGACTCATGAGGCTACCATTGAATGTCAAAAATACAGGAATAAGATTCTCTTTATCACTTAGCGGCTCCATCTCTTGGTATAAATCTCTAACTTCAATATTATCTGAGAAATCTTCAACAACATCATTACCAGCTAACCTGTTGTGATAGACCATTAGTAGATTCTTAAGTTTTTGGGTTTCATACCCTTGTAAATAATAAGTATTTATTATTTGATTATTCGCATTTACCCTAACATGTATAACAGGTACACGCTCACTATTAGAAAAAGCATCAAGAGCATCTTTACTATCTAATAAATATATTTTAGACTCTGAGGTTTCATAAAGTTCAGCTTCAAAAATTCTACTATCAGCCTCTACTTGAACCAATTCAACGCTTTCATTTATTGCTTCTTCACGAAGATTCTTTTTATAGCGATCACTAACAACCTGAGGTAAATCAAGATAGATATATTCTTTTCCTTTGTTTTCAAAATCCTCTGGAACTACAAAAATAAGAATCAGCAAAATGACAAGTGACATACCTAGTTCAATGAAAAAATACCAGCTTTTAGAAGAAAGAATCAACTCCTTTGAAAAACTGTACCATAATTTCATTTAAATCAATCCCCTTCCCGTGACTTTAATAAATATTTCCTCCAGGGTAGCTTCTTTTGTATGCATTGTTTGTATTGTATATTTCTCAATAACTTCAACTAAACGTTTTTTTTCTTTCTCTACAACCGTTGAAAAACTATCTTGAATTAATTTACCTTCTTTTATATATTCTACATCCACTAATTTTTCACCATATTTTAACTTCAACGCCTTAGGTGAATCAATTAATCTAATCTTCCCATCAACAATAAATGCCACACGATCACACAATTCATCTGCAATATACATATTATGGGTCGTAAGAAATATAGTTACACCCTTTTCATTTTCCTCTTTAATGATATCTTTAATATTAGAAGCAATGGATGGGTCTAAACCAGTTGTCGGTTCATCTAGAAACCATATCTCCGGATTATTTATCATGGATCTAGCAAAGGTAAGCCTATGCTTCATCCCCTTTGAATATTTTCCAGCTTTTATCTTTTCTTTTCCCTCTAATCCGACTAATTTAATCAATTCCATAGGATCTCTTGTTTCAACATCGAATAACTTTCTGTAAAACTCTAGATTCTCTAACCCTGACATTTTGCTATATACATTTGATTGTTCAAAGGACATACCAATTTTGTTAAACATTTTATTTTTAATATGCTTTACTTCATATCCAGCGACTTCAACAGAACCTTTTTGAAGCTGTAATAGTCCAACAAGAATATTCTGCGTTGTTGATTTGCCAGCTCCTGAAGGCCCTAGAAATCCAAAAACTTCTCCTTTTTTTATTTCAAAACTTACATCATTAACTGCATAATTTTCATCATTACTGTATGAATGGTAAAGATTTTCAACTTTTATCATCTTACTCATCCTTTCATTTTATAATCCCCTTTATTCAGCTTCATAGTTTAAAACTACCAAATCACCTTCAGTTAATCCTTCTTTCACTTCAATGCTATCATCTACTTCTATGCCTGTTATAACTTCTTTTTCAATTGGTTTACCCTCTTCAATTACTTTCACATATGTCTTTAAATCTTGTCGATAAATTGCTCCCTTAGGTACTAATAATGCTGACCTAGTCTCTTCAACCATTACTTTAGTCTCTAACTCTAATCCATAAGTTAATTTTTCATTTGATTCAGGAATTCTAATTTCAACAGTTTGACGATTCTCTCTAACACCTAACTCAGATAATGTTTCAAAAGCTTTAGGATATAATTGATTAACAACAAGGCCTTCAATCGTAATCCCAAGTTTAGAATCTTCAATTTCCCCTTTCATTCCAGCAGCTATCTTCTGTGCATCTTCTACCATAAAATCCACTAATAGTATCTTTTCTGATGAGTCATGAATTTCTAGAATCAGTTGTCCTGGTGAAGGTTTATCCCCTTCAAAAGTACTTAATTCTGTCACTATACCATTAATATCAGCATAAATCATAGAGTCTTCTTTGCTTTTTTCTAGACTCTTAATGGTTAACAACAAAGCATCTATTTCTGATTCATACTTATCCTTTGTAAATTTTGAAACACCTTTCACTAATTGGTTGTAATTATTTTGTGCTATGGCAAGATTACTCTGCAGTTGATTAACTTTACTAACGCCTTGATCCAATTCATTCTTAGATACAGCATCGCTATTATATAATCTCTCTAATCTATCTCTATCATCTATTGCTAATGCCAAACTCTCTTTGATTTTTGATATTTCTATCCTTGCATTATTAACACTTTCTACATCTGTTCCTGATAAAACTTCGCCATAAGTTGCTTCTAAAGCATCTATTTGTTTTTCAACTTTTTGAATTTCTAAATCCAACTGGTCTTCGTATCTTATTAATAGCTGCCCTTTTTTTACTCGATCTCCTAATGCTAGTGACAAGGACTCTACCTTCTGAGTACCATTTCCATAGTACTTTCTAATATTTTTTGAACTAACAATTCCTATATCCTCAACATATTTTTCAATTTGAGTTTCTTCCACTTCAACAGTATTGTATTTTTCTCCAATATTTCCTGTTGTCAGAAAATAAAATATGCCAACGCCGATTACTAAAAAAACAATAACCCCAATGATCAATTTTTTATTCATAAATCCTCCCCCTATTTCCAACAAATCGTGCTTTGGCTTTATATTTATTCCAACTAGTACTTACAGAACAATATAAATCTATTATTACTTTATATACCCTAAATTCAGTAATATGAATCATTTATAACACCTAATTCACAACGTGACTTTTCAGTCATGTGACTACATGGTCATATTATATCACTAAGTCAGTTTTTTGTCAAAATAATTAATAACCTCTTGATTTTTCGATTAAAAAACCAACATTATTCGCTAATGTTGGTCACGTATTAACATAAACTATTATATTCTTTTCCAGCAAGTTAACAAATGATCATCTACCATACCCACAGCTTGCATATAAGCATACATAATCGTTGGGCCTACGAATTTCATCCCGCGCTTTTTCAGCTCCTTTGAAAGATTTTGACTGATTTTCGTTTGAGTTGGCACTTCGGCCATAGAAGAAAACTCATTTATAATTGGTTCAAAATCTACAAATTGCCACAAAAATTTATTGAAACTACCAAATTCTTCTTGTATTTCTAAGAATATTTTTGCATTACTTCGAGCTGAATATATTTTAAGCTTATTTCTAATGATTTCTTTATTACTTCTAAGTTTTTCTAATTCATTATTTGTCATTTCAGAAACTTTTTTGGGATCAAAGTTTTTAAATGCCTTTCGATAACCCTCTCTTCTTTTTAAAATACTATACCAACTTAACCCCGCTTGAGCACCTTCTAAAATTAAAAACTCAAATAATACTTGATCATCATGGACAGGAACGCCCCATTCTTCATCATGATATTTAGCATATATCTCTTGACCTTTTTTTGAGCCAAAACATCTTTTCAAAGAAATCGCCTCCTATAATACCTATTTATTTTTATAATGCCAACCAAAATCATTATTATAAATCATTGTTTTTGTCATACCGCCATCTAGAATGATGTTTTCACCTGTTATAAATCCACTTTTTTCACTACATAAAAACATTACTAAGTTGACTACATCTTCTACTGTCCCTATTCTTTGAACTAGATGCTGCTTTTTATCATCTTCTTCCCATTGACTATTAGAGGTATCAATCCAGCCGGGAGAAATTGAGTTAACTCTTGCAATGCCGGATAAACTAACTGCCAATGCATGGGTAAGTGCATGGATACCACCTTTCGCTGCACTGTAACTTTCAGTATCTGGTTGAGACATGAGTGCTCTAGTGGAAGAAATGTTGACTATTGAAGCATTATTGAAATAATCTTTAAATAATTTTGAAAGCATATATGGCGCTGTAACGCCAGTCTTAAATACATAATTAAAATCTTCATAACTACAATCTGAAAGAATACCCTTCTTATTTAAGCAAGCATTATTAATTAAGTAATCTATTCTGCCATATCTTTGAATTACTCTTTTAGAAAACTCAATTAGCACTTCTTTTTTAGAAAGATCTCCTTGAAAATAAAAATCACAGTTGGCATTTTGCCCTTCTTTATCAATAACTATAACTTTAGATTTTTCAGCTATAAAAGCTTCTACTATGCCCTTACCTATACCATTGGAACCACCTGTTACCACAACAACTTTTTCTTCAAATGTCATACAATCACTTATCTCCTCACTCTTAATTGAAAAAAGATTTTTCATTTAAATTTTCGTCGATTAATCACTAAATCTGTCACTACTAATCTCTCATCCGTAGTGGTTTTAATGATTTTCTCAGCTACCCATTCCGGCTCC
>DATFJG010000133.1:0-9331 GCA_035269305.1 Clostridia bacterium | reverse complement strand
CCTCTGCCTTGACCTTTACCATTAAATCCTCTACCACTGCCTTTTTGTCCTAATCTTTCTTGTAACTGGCTACCGTCCATTAAACTCATCCGTTCTAACATAAAATCTGCTTTTTCTTGTGAAATAGTGCCATCTGCTACGAGTGCTTCTAAATTTTCTGTTTTTAACGCTAATAGATCTTCCTGAAATGCTTCTAAAACACCTGCTTCCACAGCGTAAGCATGAAGAGTTAATCCGCTGTCTTGAATGTCTTCAACAGAGTCTCCTGTCACATCTGATAAAATATTAATGGCTTCTTCTGATGCTTCAAAATTTAACGATAAGTTGATACGATTATTCTCACGATAAGCTTCAAATGCTTCATCACTCATTCCCACTCTTACACCACTACCAGGCTCAAAAGCTTCGTCTGTACTTCTGCCTCTACCAAAACCTCTTTCAAAAGTCGTTTCAACTTCATCGGCAAATGCCATAGCACCTACTGATAATACAACTAACACAACTAAACCCAAACTAATCATTTTTTTCATCTTTAACATCTCCTTATATTTTTTAATTTAATAACAACCTTTAACATACTTTAATAATAAACCTACTGTGTGACAACTCTATGACAAATACATATAACTTTTAACTTTCATGCCCCCTCTCTTTTTCGCCTTTTCTAACTTGACTTAATAATAGTCCTTTCATATGACAATTATGTGGCAGAAAAAAATATATTCAATCACAAATCAAATCAAAAAATAAGGCTATTAGATTCTATTGTTGTTAGTTGACTTAAAAAAACAAATATTCTATAATTGAATATGAACAAGTATTCCCAAAGTCGTTTTTAAGGCGATCATAAGAAAAATAATTTTGTGATGCTAAGGGATTCTCCTACATGTGGTAACTTCTTGTTAATAATTTTATAAAAATAACCGGTCTGAAATTATAAAATTATATGTCTAAAGTCCTAATATACATATAATACAAACCATGAAAGGCAGAATATATGAAAAAAAAGTTTATGCTATTTGCGCTGATAAGCACTATATCATTATTAGCAGTTTTTATATTTATAAGAAACAAACCAATTTATGGGAACGATGAAGAATCAATTGTCCAAGTAATAAATTCAATAAGTCTTTATGAAGGAAAGTCTATTCATCTCTTGGAAATCTATGATTTTGATGATGATCGAGTCGTTACTTTTCTAAGTAATTCATCGCCATCAATTATTGAATTTTATAAAAATGACAAAGGAAACTATACAGGCCCCCGTTCAAAAACAAAACATTATGATGATATTGGTCAGTTTATCATAGGCGCTATCGGAAAAGATGATGATATATTTGTGTTTAGTGTTAAAAACCAATACTCATCAACTGATATACTTACCTTTAAAGCTAATAAAGAAATATACACTGTAGACTTCAGTTCAGGACATCCAAATAGTCAGTATACCAAGTTGATGAAGTCAAAGGATAATAGTTATTCTTTTGAGTGGTTTATTCCCGAAGAATAATACAAGAGGAGTCATCCACTTTTTTAATGAATAAAAAGGCTAAAATCTTACAAATCAAAAAATAAAAATGAGCCTTATATCATATAAGACCCATTGTTATTATTCATTTATCATTTACCATCTTCTACCGCAAAAACCGCCACCTCTAAAATTCACATTGTTATTAAAAGTACCACCTTCTGTTTTTTGGTATTCATGCATTTCAGTCATTTGACTAATCATTAGTTCGCCATAGGCTTCAGTGATGTTTCCATTTTCAACTAAATCTTCTATTCTTTCGATACGATTTTCTAAAGAAAGATCTAAAAATTCATCTAAAACATCATTCTCTTCAGCAATGACATGTAGCGGCAAACCACTTTGATAAATTTCCAATTCAGTTAAACCTGTTAGCTCACTTAAAGAATCAATAACTGTATTGTCACTTCCATACATCATCCCTGGTCCAAAACCTTGAGCATTACCATAAGTACCTCTAGAACTACCATAATGTGCAAAAGATACCATGCCAATGCTTAATACTAAAACTAAGACCAATCCAATTGTTAAAACTTTTTTCATAAAATCACTCCTCACTTGATATATTATAATCCCATTTGATTAACTTATATACATCATACCAATGAATTATGACTGAATCATGACAAGTTAAAATTTAATCTTCTAATAAAAATTCTAAAGCATTTTTCCTTATTATGCCTTCATTTTCTATATATTCCATAATATACCCATGTAGACTATGAATATTTTTTAAATGATCATATTTCATATTCTCAAAATTAATAGAAATTATCCGTTTTCTCTCAAAGCTGTTTTAAACTAAATATTCTGTAAACATTTTTTAAAGTGTATTTTAAAAAAATAGAATTTAGTTTGTTTTAAAATTTTTTTATAAAAAAAGCCTTAAGCATCCAAAGGATGTTAAGGCAATTCATTCTATTTATGTTTTTAATTAAAATATATCTTCTCTAATAATGGTCTGCTTTCTTTTAGGACCAACAGAAACAATACTTATAGGTAAACCAATAAGTTCTTCAATACGTTTAACATACTTCTTCGCATTTTCTGGTAGTTCTTCAAAAGTTTCCACTTGCGTAATATCTTCAGTCCATCCTGGTAACTCTTCATATATTGGTGTACATTCAGATAAAATCTTTAAACTTGCTGGATAATTCGTAATGACTTCATCACCATATTGATAACCTGTACAAATCTTAAGGGTATCAAAACCAGTTAATACATCTAATAACATAAGTGACATAGTTGTCATACCATTGATTCGTTTTGAGTAGTTCACAAGAACAGTATCTAACCAACCACATCTTCTTGGTCGGCCTGTCGTTGTACCAAATTCATGACCAGCTTCTCGAATAGCATCTCCTGTTTCATTAAACAATTCTGTTACAAAAGGTCCTTTACCTACACGTGTAGTGTATGCTTTTACAATTCCTAAAACACTTTCAATCTTGTTTGGACCAATACCTGTTCCCACAGCAAAACCACCTGCTGTTGGATGGGACGACGTTACAAAGGGATAAGTCCCTAAGTCAATGTCTAGTAATGAGCCTTGAGCCCCTTCAAATAGAACTTTTTTATTAGCTTCAACGGCATCATTTACTATAACGGTTGTGTCATCCACATAATTTTTTATTATTTTTGCATATTCTTTGTATTCTTCATAAACAGCTTCAAAATCTAATGCTTCTCCACCATAAATTGCTGTAATTATTTTATTTTTATTTTCAATTTGTTTTTTAAGCTTCTCTTTAAATACTGGCAGGTCAATAAAGTCGCAAATACGAATACCACTGCGTTCAACTTTATCCATATAACAGGGACCAATACCTTTTTTTGTTGTACCAATTTTATTTTTACCCTTTTTTTCTTCTGATAGTGTATCAATTACTTTATGATAGGGTAATACTAAATGTGCTCTTGATGATACTTTAATATTCTTAACAGATACACCAGCTGCTTCTAGGGATTCTGTTTCTTCAATAAAACCCTTTGGATCAAAAACAACACCATTACCGATAACATTAATCGTATCTTTGTATAAAATACCAGATGGAATTAAATGTAATGCATATTTCTTATCACCAACAACAACTGTATGACCAGCATTGTTTCCACCCTGGCCTCTAACAACGACATCTGCTTGTTTTGATAAATAATCTATTATTTTACCTTTTCCTTCGTCACCCCACTGGGCACCGACAATCACTAAAGTTGACATAAAACACCTCTTTCATTTTCAACAACAAAACAATACTATCAGATACTTATTGAAATGTCAACCAAATAGCGTATGTTTTATCAAATTTCTTGAATATCATTCGGTTTATTATAAAACATGTAATAATACTTCGTATAAATTTCACCTTTTTTATAAATCATTTCATCAAATAACGTATAATTATTCTCTTTTAATAAAAATTCTTGCTCTTCATAAACTTCATAGCTTTCTTTATAAACACTAAAGCCAACTTTTTCATAAGCTCTTTTAGCTCTCTTATTAAAGGCAGCTACACGAAGAATTATTCTTTTCATTTTATAGTGATCAAAAACAATTCTTAAATATTTTCTAATGGCCTGTGTCCCATAACCTTTATTGACTTCAGATGGATTTAGTACAATGCCCATTTCAGCCTTTCTAAAAAGCCAATTGATATTTTTTAAAGTAATATAACCCACTAAAATATCTTCAGTATAAATACCGAAGATATATTTTCTTAATAATTTATTTTTTGATCGGTACCAACGTTGACAATCATAAGCACTTATATAATTAAAATTATAGTGCAAAAGCCTTAGATCCTCATGCTTTCCCCAGTTTGTCATTTGTAAAACATCTTTTGGGTGTAACGGTTTAACACTAAGCATATTGATTCGTTTCACTTTCATGGCTAATGGTAGCAAATTTTGTGTATTCACCTAACCATGCCAGTTTAATGGTTCCTGTTTCACCATTTCTTTGTTTGGCAATGATTAACTCACCAATACCTTTATCTTCTGTTTCTTGATTATAATACTCATCTCTATAAAGAAACATTACAATGTCTGCATCCTGTTCTATTGCCCCAGAATCTCTTAAGTCAGATAAAATTGGTCGATGGTCTGCTCTTTGTTCTGGTGCTCTTGAGAGCTGTGATAAAGTCATCACAGGACAATCCATTTCTCTAGCCAAGCCTTTTAACCCTCTAGAAAGTGAAGAAATCTCTTGTTGTCTACTTTCACCTTTTTCACTAGTACTCATTAACTGTAAATAATCAATCATTATTAAATCAATGCCATGCTCCATTTTTAAACGTCTTGCTTTGGCTCGCATTTCCATTAAATTAATACCAGGTGTATCATCAATATAAACCTTCGCTTGAGCTAAACTAGCAGATGCTTTAGATAATGCAATCCAATCGTCATCTGTTAAATTACCATCTCTTACATCTCCAACTTTTATTAAGGCTTCAGTTGATAACATTCTTTGAACCAACTGTTCTTTTGCCATCTCTAAACTAAAAATTGCAACATTTTTTCCTGCTAAAGCAGCATTTTGACAAATATTAATTGCCAAAGATGTTTTCCCCATAGAAGGTCGAGCCGCTACTAATATCAAATCTGATCTTTGAAGACCAGATGTTTTTTCATCGATTTGATCAAAACCCGTTGATAAGCCTGTGATTGTACCGCCAGCTTCAGCCAGGGCTTCAATTTGGTCATAAGTCTTCTCTAAAATTTCATTAATAGGAACAAAGCCTTCACGATTTTTCTTTTGTGAAATATCAAAAATATCTTGCTCCGCTTTTTCAAGTAGTGCGTCTGCATTTTCTGAATTGTACCCTTTAGTAATAATTTCACTAGAAGTGCGGATTAAACGTCTTAAAACAGATTTCTCTTCAATTACTTTAGAATAATGTTCTGCATTTGTTGTTAAAATACCTGCATCTGTTAGTTTTGCAATATAATCTAACCCACCAACTTCTTGTAGTAAACCTAGGGTTTCTAGTTTAGACTTTAATAAAAGTGTATCAATGGTTTCATTGTTTCGATACATATCTATAATGACTTCAAAAAGTATTTTGTGTCCTTCTTTATAAAAATCATCTTTTTTTAACAATTCAGATGCAGTTGTTACAGCTTCAATATCAAGAATCATGGCCCCAAGGAGTGATTGTTCTACATCAACACTTTGAGGTAAACTTCGGCCTATATTTTCCATTTGTATCACCTTTCAAAATAGTATTAAAGCAATTTTTAGACAGATTACTCTTTTATAACATTTACCTTTAATTCTGCACTAATATTTTTGTATAATTTAACTTTGATTTTAGTCGTTCCTAAATCTTTAATATTATTTTCTAGAACCATGTCTTTTTTATTAATAGTAATCTTGTGATCTTTCTTTAATTGTTTCACAATATCTTTTTTTGTTACTGAGCCGAATAATTGTCCATTGTCTCCAGCTGTTTTAGGAATATTTAACTCAACGCTTTCAATTTTTTCTTTTTTCTCTAAAGCATCTTCTCTATTTTCAGCCTTTTTTTGTCGTTCATTCTTTTTAATATGCTTGTGAGCTTTAATTTTTCCCTCTGTTGCTTTTTCAGCTAAATTTCTTCTAAAAAGAAAATTTCTTGCATACCCTTCACTTACTTCCACAACATCCCCAGCTCTACCAGTTCCTTTTACATCCTTATTTAATATTACCTTCATAATTATTCTTCCTCCTTGTCTGTACTTTCATTAATTGATGTTAATAACATCTCTTTTACCTCTTCTAAACTTTTACCTTCAAATTGTGCACCAGCAACATTTAAGTGGCCACCGCCACCTAAACGTTCTAAAATAAGTTGCACGCTAATATTACCCTTTGATCGGCCAGAAATAAACACTTCTCCTGCTTCCGTTTTTCCTAAAACAAAAGAGGCTTCAATGCCTTTAATGGTTAGTAGTTGGTCTGCGCCTTGGGCTGCCAATATTTGCTTCTTATCAACATTTTCTTTATCAAATATTGATATCGCAATGTTTTCATTATGAATCTCAGCATTGCTTATAATATAGGCTCTATTAATATACTCTTCAAGATTATCCTGGAAGAGGGCTTTAACTTTTTCAGTATCTGCTTCTTGTCTTCTAAGGAAAGATGCTGCTTCAAAGGTTCTAACCCCTGTTTGATAGGAGAAGTTCTTTGTATCAACATAAATTCCAGCCAATAAGGCTTCCGCTTCTATTTTACTAATTTTTGTCTTTTGATTTAAATATTGAAGAAGTTCTGTTACCAACTCACAGGTTGATGAAGCATAAGGCTCTTGATAAATCAAAAGTGTATCTTCTATTACTTCTTTGCCTCTTCTGTGATGATCAATTACAATCACCCGTTTAATTTTATCTAGAAGTTCTGGGTTTTCAGTAAAGGATGGTCGATAAGTATCCACTACAATAAGTAATGTGTTATCATCAATGATTTCTTCTGCGCCTTCATTTGTAATAAATCGATAGTCATTATTATTTTTAAAGATTTCATGGATGTCTTCAATGCCTTCAGTTATTTCATTTAATAAAATATGGACTTCTTTTCCACGGTCTTCTACGCCTCTATACATTCCTATGGCAGCACCATAACAATCCATATCCGGTTTATTATGCCCCATGATAATAATGTTTGAGCTCTCATCAATAATAGAAACCATTGCATGAGCAACATTTCTAGCTTTCACCCGGTTTCGTTTTTCAACGGCCTTACTTTTACCACCATAAAACTGGTAATCATCATTTTTATAAACAGCTACTTGGTCGCCACCTCTTGCTAAGGATAGTTCTAAAGCAGCCTCTGCAATACTACCAATCTCTTTAAAATCATTCCCCTGTGCTGCAACACCAACACTTAATGTTGGGCTAATGGAGACTTCTTTATCAATCTCTCTAATACTGTCTAGAATTGAGAAGCGCTTTGCTTCTAAATTTTTTAAATACTTCTTTTCAAAAATAATTGTATATTTATTGGCATGAGTTTTTTGAATAAAACCATTGATTCGTACCGCCCAAAGATTAATTTCCTTTTGTATTTGACTAATAATCATTGGTTGCTCTTCGTCTTTTATTTCTTTTAAAAACTCATCATAATTATCAATTTCAATTGAAGCAATTACTGGATATTTATCTTCGTACTTCTCTTGTAATTTCTTAAGATCAGTAATGTCAATCCAATAAAGCATCATTATATAATCGATGCCTTTGCTAGACTCTTTGTTTTGACTTAATCTTACGATGTTTTTATGCAACCGATAAATTCTTCCGTTCTTTTGGATTGTACACTCTTCATCTTCATGAATTAAATCATCAATGTTAAGTTCTGGAAAAGATTCTTCTATTTTACTACCAATCAAATCGTTCTGGTCCATCATGTCATTAAATTTTGAATTATACCATTTAATCTCCCCATCTAAATTAACCAAAGTTAAAGGAAAGGGTAAATTAAGAATAGCATATTTTGCTGCTGAATCTATATCGCTGGATAAAGCTTCAATATAATTTTGCCATTTCTTTTTCTGTCGCCGAGATGTAATCCAAGTATAATATAGTAAATAGATTAGTACAATAAAACCTAACCCACCAATGATTGGACTATGTAGTATGATGATAAAATCAAAAATACCTATAATCCATAAATAGATTGTATTTTGAAAATCAAATAATTTACTTTTTTTTAATTCCATTGTTTCATCCTCCTCAAAGGTTAAGATTTCTTGAATGAATCTTATTATTCACCACTACTATTCTTTATTTTTCTAAAATCGAAAATCATATCTAACCAGCCAATAATAGATAGGATGAACATGGCTTGAAAAATTATTAAAAGTGCTAAAATTAGTCCTTTTATAAAATTATTGATGTTCCTTTGATCTAAATAATGAAATAGTATAGCTGCCCCTTGGAATGCAAATATATAAATTAACACCAGTATGATATTCAAAGATATTGTGTTAAAATCAATCATACCTGTAAGATCCGTTAAGTAAGATAAAATTAATATGAACGTGATGCCATAAATAAAATGCATTGGTAGTCTAAATTTAGAAAATTTATCCATTTCTACTACTGGTCGATTATTCCGTTGCATAATGACCCGATTCCCATGGTATATAATGGCGCTATTAATAAAACTAATAAGTACCATAATAAATGGAATGATTGTAAGAATTTGATTGATCACCATGTTCAGATCCATATCTGAATTGTCTAAAAGACCCATAGAGTCCATCATATCCTCTGAATTAATAAAGCTCTCTCTAAAAAATTCTGATATATGTAAATCTGTCCCTAGATTTAAAAGATATAAAACGATGGTAAAACTTAATAATACTGATCCACAAATCAATAATTGAGATTTAAGTGCCTCTGTTTTCTTATAATACGTATAACTTAAAACAAGGCTTGTCAGTACACCATATAATGCAATAAAAATTGCATTAAACAATCCAAAAATAAAATAAGTTATCACCACTGCTACAGATAAAGTAAGAATACTTTCATGTATACTTCCTTTTTCTCTTAAAAGCAATAAAATTATAGGTATGCCAGCTAACATAACACCTAAAATTGGTATTAAAACTGATGCTAATGCGATTAATACGACACCTATTGTTCCTAATATAACATTTCTAATATTCACTATTCTCACTCCATCTAATTCTTTATAGTCATTTTAACACAATTTTAAGATAAAAAAAAGAAGTGAATTTCTTCACTTTTATTATTCACTTACATATGGTAATAATGCAATTTTTCTAGATTGTTTGATTGCTCTAGCAATCTCTCTTTGATGCT
>DATFJG010000132.1:0-12888 GCA_035269305.1 Clostridia bacterium | reverse complement strand
AAAATGTATTCCGAAACTAATAAAATTAGCGACGGATAATGGCTTTGTGAACGGGCCCAAGCGAATAAGTGTGGCCTGCTACTAGTAGGTGCAAAACTTAAATACAAAACTTCGCATAAAACCATCTAGTAAGCATCAGTTGTTAGGTTGCCGAAGTATGGTAAAAGAAGCTCCCTCTAAATCTTGTTTTGGATTTAGGGGGAGAGATTCACAGAAAGGGTAAATTATGAACTATTATATTGGGATTGATGGTGGTGGCACGAAAACATTTATAAGAATAATGGATGAAAATGAGAAAACAATAGATACGCACGTTACTCTAGGCAGCAATATTTCTTCTATAGGTTATGAAGCAACTGAAAAAGTTATTAATAATGGAATAAATAGAATATTAGGTCGTAACCAACTTTCAATTAAAAATTGTATTGGCCTATGTATGGGTGCTGCAGGAGTTGATCGCGAAAAAGAGAAAAAAGAAGTTGAAAATATATTAGTTAAAATGGGATTTCGTTCAACTCTAGTGATGAATGATACTCGGATAGTTTTAAAAACGGTTACCGATGAGAGAAGAGGAATTGTCGTTATTTCCGGTACTGGTTCAATTGTATTAGGAATACATAACCAAGAAAGTGCAAGAGCAGGTGGATGGGG
The DNA here is from genome assembly GCA_035269305.1 of Clostridia bacterium. Taxonomy (GTDB): domain Bacteria; phylum Bacillota; class Clostridia; order Peptostreptococcales; family Acidaminobacteraceae; genus DATFJG01. Next base: position 12,237 of record DATFJG010000132.1, on the reverse strand, counting down.
TTATAAGTTAGGGGATGAAGGCAGTGCTTATTGGATTGGCATGCGAGGGATAAAAGCTGTTTTAGATGCTTACGATGGGGTATCACTATCGACTGATCTAACAGAGGTAATATTAAATCATTTTAGTTTAGACAATCCAGAAGATTTTATTGAACTTTTTTACAAAAAAAATATAAGTAAAAATATGATAGCAGAAGTTTCGAAATTAGTTGATACTGTTGCTTTAAATGGTGATGTTGTGGCAATCAAGATACTAGAAACCAGTAGTCAAGCCTTGGGAAAGCAAGTTGTAGGTGTTTATAAACGATTATTTAACAAAGAAAAAAGTAAAATTCCAGTTATTCTTAATGGAAGTGTTGTATTAAATTCTTCTATCTTCAGTAAAGCATTGGTTAAATATTTGGAGAGTAAAACAATTCATTTAAAGGTTCAGTCGATTAATCGAGATCCTTCTTTTGGTGCCTGTAAATTTGCAAAAGAAATGAAATGAATACTAAAGTAAAACAAACATTTTTTCCTTTTGAGTTACTTATGATATAATGAGTATATTAGTCTAATAAAAATAGGAGGTAAAATGTTTAAATCGAAAAACAAATTTAAAGTTTTTACAGAATTTGCACCTTATTTAAAGAAAGTCATGCAGAAAGATATTATGGTTTCCGTTACAGATCGAGAAAAATTCATTGCATATGAGCCAGGTTTTAACTTAGACGTAAAGGTAAAAGTCGGTAGTCAAATTCCAGAAAAAGATCCCCTTCGAAAAACAATTGCAACTAACGAAGTTATGGTTGCAACAGTACCAGAGGAAGTTTATGGCATACCCTTTCGAGCAGTAACTTATCCCATTCAGGATAAAAATGGAAAATGCATTGGGGCTGTAGGTATTGCTGAAAGTTTAGAAAAAGAACAAGTGATTAATAACAGTCTACATAGTATAGTTGATAATATAGAAGATACGAATAATGGGATCCAAGAAACTGCTCTTGAAGTAGATGAAATTGTGAATGCTATTCAAGAATTTTCGGCAACTACAGAAGAAGTAACAGCTTCTGTTGAAGGCATTAATAATCTTTCGAGTGATATTAATCTTAAAATCGATGATGTAACTGAAGTAAGTAAGAAAGTTATAAATGAGGCGGAAGAAGGTATTGAATCAGTAGAGAAAATAAATGATACCATGAGTGCTTTCATAGATGAAGTGAGTTCTGTAAAAGAAAAAATTCAACAGTTAGATGAATCAATAAAAAATGCTTACAGTATGATTAACTTAATTACAGATATATCTAATCAAACAAATTTATTAGCATTAAACGCATCCATTGAAGCGGCACGTGCTGGTGAACATGGAAAAGGGTTTGCTGTAGTAGCTGATGAAGTCGGTAAACTTGCAATACAATCACAAGAATCTGCCAGTGAAATTTCTCAAATTATGAATAAGATTCAGAATGAGATTTCTGGTGTTGTGGGAAATGTTAATCAAACCGTAGAAACAGCAAATGAAGGTAAAAATGAAATATCTAGAACAACTGAACATATCGAGAGAATATTAAAGGATAATGATACGGTTTATGAGTCGATTCTAAATATTAAAGATTTTACTGATGAACAAGTAATCAATACAAAGGAAATTCAAAAGGCAATTACTGATTTAGCCATTTCAGTAGATGAAACCGCTATGAATGGAGTAGAAATCAATCAAAATATTCAAAAACAAGCAGAAAAAATAGAATCTTTTGTAGCTGAGATAGATGAGACAGCAAAAAATATCATGAAAAAGTAATAATTATACTCCTGAAAAGGAGTATTTTTATTTTTGATTTTTGTGTTTACTCTATAGAAATATTGTTAGCTTAAGGATCACAAATAATCTAAGAGGAAATTAATAATTGTGTTTTATTAATAAGATTAAAAACCAAAAACAACTCAATAAATTATAGAATTTATAAGATTTTGCTAATGCCTTGTTAACTTACTATCAAATATTGAATTTTGACATAAGTTATATATTATATAATTATACAATTTATGGAGGGATTTATGACAAAGCGAAGAAAGATTCAATTAGTTTTAGGTGTTACAATTTATTATTTAATAACTATGTTTCAAATACCAATTGGCTATGTGATTATTTTTGGAGGGTTTTTAGGAATAATTTTTGGTAAAGTTTTTTGTAGATGGATGTGTCCCATTGGCATTATAATGGAATTTATCATGAAACGAAAAGGTCAGGATGAAAAGCAATCCTTGTACCAGTATCATAAGTTAGGATGTCCTATTGCTTGGATCAGTGGGTATTTTAATAGGACCAGCCTATTCAAAATAAAAGTTGATGAAAAAAAATGTATTGATTGTGGCAAATGTGATGAGACATGTTATATTACTAGTATTGATCCAAATTTTAGTTTATTTAAAAAAGAAAAATATGATCCGGCTAAAAGTTTTAAATGTTCTAGATGTTTAGATTGCGTAGCAGAGTGCCCAGTTGAAGCAATTACATTTAATAAGAGTAGTTAATAAAAGTATTGAAAGAAAAAAAGATCTTTTTACTAAAAGGTCTTTTTTTATTTTAAATTTGAATTTATAAACAGATGTTTATCAGGTAAAAACAAAAAAATAAAATAAATATAAAAAAAACTTGACTTAATATGAATAATATCTTATTATATTCATATCGGAGAAGGTTAGTAGAATTAAAAAAGGAGGTTGTATAATGATTAGTTTAATAGCAGATGTTAAGGGAAAATTTAAAGTTGAATATTTAAAAGAATACAGCCTGGATCAAAAAAGGATTAAATCGTAATTAATAGATTTATAAAAAGATTTGATAACCATGGGTGTATTGTACCTAGGGTTATTATAATTATATAAATAACTAATAACCATAGGTCATACCTATGGTTTTTTTGTGTCCAGATTGTGGGGGGGAGATTTGTATGATAGGAAAAAAATATATAGTTAGATTTTTTTAAAAATAAGCTTGACATAGTTAGATAACGATGATAATATTCAGTTAGATAGAAATCGAACAAGTAGTTTGATTGAGACGAAAGAATTTGTAAAGGAGGCTAAAGATAATGGGAGTTAAAGTTTTAAGAAAAACAGTTGGAATATTTAGTGGAAGAGGTTTATTTAAAAGGAAAGTTAAAGATTTTTTGAATTTATTAGGAGGAATACCCATGGAACATATTAATAAAAGAAGTTTTGAAATGACTAAAGAAAAGAAAAAGGATAATTATTTAAAGAAGATATTTAATGATATTCGAGAAAACAGCAAGATATTCTACAATAAATATTTAAGAACGACAGTTCATTATGACCATTTAGAAATGAATAAGATTAAAAGTGAAACATTAGAAGCGGTTATGATGGATTTTATTAGAAGACAATAATGATTATAAAAAGCGATTTAAACTTTCTAGAAATAGTTTAAATCGCTTTTTTATTTGTAAAAAAAAGATTTCTTTATAAATTTGTTTTAAGAGATCAGTGAATTATTATATAGAAGGAAATTCACTTTGGGCTTTAGCAAGAAGAGAAATCTAATTGAATAATTAGATATATATAAAATAAAAGAAACTAATAGTTAGATACAATTAAAAAAACACTTGACATACTTAGATGGTGGTGATAATATTTATTTAGATACAAATCTAACAGGAGGTTTGATAGAAGTTTTAATATTATAAAAAGAGGCAAGACAATGAATACTAGAGTTATAAAAAGAAAAGTTGGTTCACTTGATAGAAAAAAAGCCTTTGATGATAAAATAATGAGTTTTTTAGACTTACAAGGAGGGAAATCCATGGAACAAATAAATAGCAACAGATTTAATATTAGCAATATAAACGGGAATATAATTAGAAAAATGTTGGTAGATATAGGTGAAAGAAGCAAAATATTTTATAACAAATATTTAAGACCAACAGTGAATTATGATTATTTAGAAGTAAAAAGAATTAGAGAAAATAATATTGAAAAGGCCATATGGGATACAATCAGAAATCATTAGATATTAAAAAAGCGTCTTAATATTAGAAGAATAGTTAAGACGCTTGATAATTCATAAACTTTAGATTAATTGTATAGCTTGCATAAATACATGATAGATTAATGGAATAAAAATTGCTGGTAGCATGTTACCTACACTAATTTTTTTAAACCCTAACATATTAAACCCTAGGCCAACAATTAATAGGCCACCAACAGATGTCATATTTGCAATAACTGAAGTTATTAAGTAGGGTTTTAAAAAGCTTGCAGCAAGTACGATTACACCTTGGTATAGAAAAACAGGAACTGCTGCGAAAATTACACCAACACCTATAGAGGAAGTAAAAATAATCGATGAAATACCATCAAGTATAGATTTAGCATAAAGTGTCTGGTGACTACCACTTAAGCCACTTTCTAAAGAACCAATAATAGCCATTGATCCAACACAAAACAGTAAACTCGCAGTTACAAATGATTTAGTAATAGAAGTTTCTGATTTTAGAGATTTTTTTTGAAGATAAGCACCTAGATTTTCTAACTTATTTTCAATATGAATCCATTCGCCTATTAACGTTCCAAAGGACATAGAAATAAGAACTAGAATCATATTTTCAACTTCTAGTGCATTTAGTACACCGATTAGTAAAACACCTAAAGCAACTGCTTTCATAATACTTTGGTTAAATCGATCGGGGATTTTTCCCCTAAATAACATACCTATTAAAGATCCGAAAATAATTGCAAGGGTATTAATAATGTTGCCTAACATTTTATCACCTTTAACTTTCCTATACACTATTATATTTAAATATTTACTTTGTATATTGTTAATATTATTTAATATTATAATGGATTGATAGGTAAAAGTAAATAGTTATAGAAAGATAATAATTTAACATTTAAAATTTTAATTATATTTGTCTATTAAAGATTAGAAATGGAGGGTAATATGAGTAATCAAGTTTTATCAAAAAAGATTTCAATGCGAAACATTTATTTATCAATAACAGGACTTTTTACATCAATGCTTGGTACAAGAATATATTATTTTATGATTGGTTTTTTGATCTTAAAATCAACAGGGTCTAGTTTAGATTTTGCTATTTCAATTCTTGTAGGTGCCTTACCAGCGGTATTATTATCGCCAATAGCAGGTTCGGTTGCCGATCGATATGATAAGAAAAAACTTCTAATTGCATTTGATTTATTGAGTGGAATATTTATGATATTATGTTTTTATTTATATTCAATAATTGATAATAAAATCTTATTTTTATATATTTCAATTTTTGTATTATCGGTTTTGAATACTTTTTTTAATATGAGTATGGAATCATCAACGCCTTTCATTACGACTAAAGAGCTTCTAGTTAAAATAAACTCTTATCGTACAGTTGTCAATTCATCTGCAGCAATATTAGCACCAATCATTGGCGGCATATTATATACTTTAATAGATATACAAGCGTTTATGTTAATTAATGGTATTTCATTTATATTTTCAGCCTTTACTGAATTTTTCATAAAGTTTAAAAAACAAGAAAATAGGAAAAGTATTGAAGTTTCAATACTGGCAAATGTTAAAGAGGCAATGACTTTTGTGTCTAAAAGAGAAGATATTAAAACCCTGGTTAAAATATTTGCTATTGTAAATTTTCTTCTCAGTGGTTTTACTATATTATTTTCAGTAATTTTTATTACAGATCTTGGTTTTGACTCTGCTAGTTATGGCAGTGTTCAATCCTTTATATTTATAGGGATGCTTATTTCAGCTTTATTTTTAAGTCAATTAGAGAAAAAGTTTTCTTTGAAATCAACAGTCTTAATGCTTTTGCCAATTTTAGCAACATGCTTTTTATTAATTGCAATGCCAATAGATTCTATTATTGGTGGTTATAACAAACTGTTTTATATGATTTATTTTTCTTTAATTGTCTTTTGTATAGGTGCCAGTGTTGCTGGCCTCGATATACCGGCTAGGTCATATTTACAGGCAACAGTAGATGAAGATTATATGGGGAGAGTAGCGGGTTTTATTTCTTCTTTAACCCAATTTGCAATGCCCTTTGGTACAGTAATATTTGGTATAGCTTTAGATTATATAAAAAGTCCTTATGTAGCTTTAACGATTAGTTCATTACTATTTGTTTATTCAATTTATTTATACTATAATATGACTATACAAGAAGTTGGAACTAAAGTTCAAGTAGGAGAAGTTTAAGGAGAAAACTATGAAGATAAAACATAATATAGTACTAGATTATTTAATGACACTTTCTCATTATTTTAATAGAGAATTCATTGATTCGATTATTGCAGAATACAAGTTTGAGATCAATCCAATGGTAGAAAAGACTTTTGAACTGTTTGATGAAGAATTAACCTATTATCAAAAAAATGATTTTAAAATGTTATTTAGTAATTTTATTAATTATCTGATACTTACAAATCTTGTAAACCAGGAAAAAATAGAAACAATGGAAGAATTCGAGAAAGCTTTAAAGGCATTTCAACCGGATGAGTATAAAAGGATGTTATTAAAAGTTTTAAATATCAAAGAAGGAGAATTTACAAAAGACGATATTATTAATTCACCTTTTCTTCTTAAGTTGGATACAATAGAAGACTTTGAAGTTGAAGGTGAACTGATTTATGAATATATTAATAACCCTGAGCATACATTAAAACGGTTGAAAGAGAATATTATGATTCCCTCTGAGTTATTTATTAAGAAAGTTTATGAACCGAACAAAGAAAAATTTGAAGAAATCTTATCGGTTCATCAAAAAGATAGAGACGAACTAGGTGATGATTTTTATAAGAAAAGAATGCATTATGTAGATCATATTCAATCAAATGAAGTTGAGGATATATATTTAAATATCATTGCACCAACGGGACTAATTCATGATACTGATTCAGGTTTATTGATCTATAGTCATGATATGTCTATTATTGATGTCTCAGGTATGAAAGACTTTGAGTACTTGGAATTTATAAAAGCCATTAGTGATAAAAAACGAATCAAAATTGTTAAAGCTTTAAATAAAGAAAGTTTATGCAATAATGATTTGGCGGAATTATTAGATTTGACACCGGCTACTATTTCGTATCATATATCGAAACTCGTTCGAGAGAAGATTATTAATGTTAAAAAAGGTGAATACAATAAAATTATGTATTCAATTGATGAAGAGCAATTGAAAAAAAGATTTGCCGAGGCAAGCGAATACTTAGCAAAATAAAAAATAGGCTTTCGGGCCTATTTTATCATTTTATTAATGTTTTTTAGGGTTACAGTTTTCGCAGACACCCTTAATGTAAGCATGATATTCTTTTAACTCACAACCATTCAAAGCATCATGGTCAGCGTTTGAAAGATTATAATCAAAATCAAAAACATCACCACACTTTATACATTTAAAATGTCCATGGTGCATAATATCCGCATCATATCTAATTTCATTTTTTTCAATGAGTAGTTCAATTACAACATCATTTTCTGCAAACAAATCCATTGTATTATAAACAGTAGTTTTAGAAAGTGTTACAAGTTCATCGACTAAAGCATTATAAATTTCATCAACTGTTGGATGGGATTCATAAGTGACTAAATAATCATATATTTTAACTCTTGGTAATGACGCACGTATATTATGGTTTGCTAAATGTTTTTTTATTTCGGGAACAGTCATTTTACTCATAATATCTTCCTTTCTGAATTAAATTATTATAAATTTGTATTAGTTACAATTATTATATTATCAAAGTAAGGCTTTGTCAAGTAAGAAAGGCTAATTATAGTTATAAAGGTTTGTCTTATAATAATTCGGACAAATCTATATTTATTATTTTTAAATTTTGATAGAATTAGTATATAATATAAATAAAGGAAAAAGCAAAAGAATGAAAGGGGATTTGTATGAAAGTGAAGGGTATAGGTGCGAGTCGTGGGATATCTATGGCAAAAGTTTATAAAATTGAGGCTTTAGATTTAGATTTTGAACGAGTGATTGATATTGAAGCTGAAGAAGAAATAGATAAGTTACATAAGGCACTTGAGAAAAGTATAGAAGAGTTAGAATTTATTAAAAAAACAGCAGAAAAAAACTTGGGAAGTGAAACAGCTGAAGTTTTTAATGCTCATATTCAAATTTTGAAAGATCCTGAGATGTTAAAAAATATTGAAGAGAAAATTAAAGATGAATCTTTTGATGTCTCATCAGCAGTAAAAACAGTTTTCACGAATTATATTACTATGTTTAATAATATGTCAGATGATTATATGAAAGAGAGAGCAGCGGATTTAAAAGATTTGAGAAATAGATTATTAAGTCATCTATTAGGTATAAAAATTCTCGATACTTCAATGATTAATGAAGAAGTAATAATTGTTGCCAATGATTTAACGCCTTCTGATACTGCTCAGTTTAATAAGAGTTTTGTAAAAGGGTTTACAACTAATATTGGCGGTCGAACAAGTCATAGTGCAATTATGGCTAGGTCCCTTGAAATTCCTGCTGTTGTAGGCACTAACAATATTCTAGATCAAGTGAATGATGGTGATTTATTAATAATTGATGGTGTTGCAGGAGAAGTAATTATTAATCCTGATGAAGAGACTGTTAGTGAATATGAAGGTAAAATGATAAAATTTGAAGAAATGAAAGAAATGCTAAAAAATTATAAAGGAAAACCCTCAATAACTAAAGATGGACATGTTGTAGAGTTAGTTGCAAATATTGGATCGCCAAATGATATTGATGGTGTACTAGAAAATGATGGAGAGGGTATCGGGCTTTATCGTACTGAGTTCATATATATGGAAAGTGCTGATTATCCAACAGAAGAAGAACAGTATGAAGCATATAAAATAGTTCTCGAGAAGATGGATGGAAAGCCAACTGTTATTAGGACTTTAGATATTGGTGGGGACAAAGAACTAGATTATCTAGATTTACCTGAAGAAATGAATCCATTCTTAGGTTATCGTGCCATTCGATTATGCTTAGATCGAGTTGATCTTTTTAAAACACAGTTGCGAGCACTTCTTCGGGCAAGTGTTCATGGTGATTTGCGGATTATGTTTCCAATGATTGCAACGATACAAGAGTTTATTGATGCAAAAAATGTACTCAATGAAACAAAAGAAGAGTTAATAGAAGAAGGATATGCTATAAGTGATAGCTATGAAGTCGGTATGATGGTAGAAGTACCAGCTGCAGCAATATTAGCTGATCGGTTTGCAAAATATGTAGACTTCTTTTCAATTGGCACAAATGATTTAATTCAATATACTTTTGCTGCGGATCGTATGAGTGAAACCGTTTCTTATTTATACCAACCGTATAATCCATCTCTACTGCGATTAATTAAGACTGTTATAGATGCGGCACATAAAGAAGGTAAGTGGGTAGGTATGTGTGGAGAAATGGCTGGCGATAGTATAGCAGTACCGATTTTACTTGGACTTGGTTTAGATGAATTTAGTATGAGTGCGACAAGTATTTTATCAACACGTCATTTATTAAGCAAGATCAGTAAAGATAAAGCCGAAATATTAGCAAAAAAAGCATTAGATATGGATCATAATGAAGAAGTATATCATTTGATTAAAGGATATACTAATAGTTTATAGAGAATATTGTACTAAAATATAATGAGAGACTCTTCAGAAGAAGAATCTCTCTTTTTTATGTTTTTGTTATGAACTTCTCACCACATTTTTTGCAAGTAACTTTTATTTTCCCTTTATTCTTTGGCACTCTAGTGCGTGTAGAACAATTAGGACAGTTAATCACTTTGTAATCAATTAAACTTAAAATCTTATTCTTGTCGAATCCTACAATTACTTCATCATCAATTTTAAACGTTGGAACACCCCTTGCCCCTAAATCAACTAACTCTTTCTGGTATGCTTGATTAGTTGAAACATTTTTCTCGGTGAACTTTAAACCTTCGCTTTTTAAAAAAGCTTTTGCCGTATGGCAATGTGGTCAAGTTGATGTTGTGTAAATAATAATATTCTTCATAGTTTACCTCCTATATAAGATTATATAACCAAAATCTATAATTTGCAAAATATTCGTTTTATGTATATTTTAATTTAGAATTTATGAAGTAAAATTTACAAGGAAATCGTTTATTTCAATGGTTTTTGATTGATAAAAAAGAGAAAAAAATGCTTGTTAAAATATTAATTTCGAGTTATACTGTATAAATGTGAGTGTGTAATTTTTGAAAGTGAGGAAAAAAATGAAGAGTAATGAAAGTTTTGTTACAGTAATAAATTGTATGGATGGTAGAGTGCAAGTACCAGTGAATAAATATATGATTGAAACATTTAATGCTGACTACTTAGATACGATTACTGAAGCGGGGCCAAATAAGATTTTAGCAGAAAGTCTTGACGAGATACTCGTTTCTTCTATAAAATCAAGGTATGAAGTTTCAACTAGAAAGCATCATTCGAAAGTTGTTGCGATTGTAGGCCATCATGATTGTGGTGGTAATCCTGCAAATAAAATCAAACAGTTACAAGAGATAGAAGCAGCTGTAAAATTAGTAAAAAGTTGGAATAATGAAATCCATGTTTTTGGTATATGGGTAGATGAAAATTGGGTGGTAAACCCTTTAGAAGGAGGCGAGTATGGAAAAGAAGCAGTTTAATCGATGGTGGGTAGTGTTTGGTGCTGTATTGTTACAAGTATGTTTAGGAGCGATTTATTCATGGAGTTTATTTAATCAACCATTAATGGATAAATTTGGATGGACTAGTGAAGAAGTTTTTATGACATATTCTATTGCAATATTTGTATTTGCATTTTCAACAATATTTTCTGGTAGATTACAAGATCAAATTGGACCAAGAAAAGTTGCGACAATTGGTGGTATTTTATATGGTTCAGGATTAATAATATCAAGCTTTGCAACTACATTACCAATGCTTTATTTAGGTTATGGCGTGTTATCAGGTGCAGGAGTAGGTTTTGCTTACGTTTGTCCATTATCAACTTGTGTTAAATGGTTCCCAGAAAAAAAAGGTTTCATAACAGGTATTGCTGTCGGAGCTTTTGGTGCTGGTAGTTTAATATTTAAATCAATTATTGTTCGCTTAATAGGTAGCGTTGGTGTTTCATCAACATTTTTATATCTGGGCATAATATATATGTTATTAGTTATTGTAGGCGCTCAATTTCTTAGATTGCCACAAGGTGGTACAAGTCAATTGAAAACTTCAATTAAATTAGAAAGAAAAAATTATAAAGTAAAAGAAATGATGAAAACAAAATCTTTCTATTTAGTATGGTTAAGTTATATGTTTGCTTGTATGCCAGGGCTTTTAGTTATTGGTTTAGCAAAGGATATCGGAACTGAACTTGTAATGTTAGACCCTTTAGTTGCTGCTAATGCTGTTGCATTAATTGCACTTTTTAATGCTGGTGGGCGCTTAGTTTGGGGTACAGTTTCTGATATTTTAGGCCGTGTAAGAGTTGTAACAATTATGTTCTTCTTAACGGCAATTCCGCTATTAGTTATGAGTACTATTCAAATGAACTTAGTATTATTCTTTATTTGTTTAGCGGCCATTGCTTCAAGTTTTGGTGGATTCTTAGCAGTTTATCCAACAATTACAAGTGATTTCTTTGGTGTAAAAACTTTAGGAGCAAATTATGGTGTTGTATATCAAGCCTATGGTATTGCCGCATTAGTTGGTCCTATTATAAAAGGTAGTGCTACAGGTTTCAGCCAAACATTTTTAATTGCTGCTGGTTTTGCTATTGCAGGTGGTTTAATAACATTTGTTATGAAATCTCCTGAAGAGGAAAGCAGTTCTACTATAATGGCAGCATAGTTTACAGAAAAATTATAACCTTTCAAGGCTCTTTTGTGATAGCAAACGGGTCTTTTTTATTTGGGAAATATTCAGAAAATTAAAATAATTAGAAAATATAAAATAGCAAATAGTAGAGTAATATAGCGTTTTTTTATTTTTGTCATCTATAAAAAACGACAAATAAGGAAGGGAAATCCTTTTCATAAAATACTTTCAGTCGTATGATGTTTTCAGAGCAAGAGGAGAAATTATTGTATTTTATTATAAGGAGGACAAAATGGCAGAAAAACTGAACAGAACAGTTGAACAAGAAAGTAGTACAGCGAAGATTCAAAAATTTGGAAGATTTTTAAGTGGTATGGTGATGCCAAATATTGGTGCATTTATCGCATGGGGAATTATCACAG
>DATFJG010000131.1:0-7526 GCA_035269305.1 Clostridia bacterium | reverse complement strand
AAAAGGTTTGGTTATAATTACTGGCTGTTCTCATGCAGGTATTTGTAATATAATAGATTATGCTAAAAAAGTTTGTAATGAAGATAGAATAATCGATGTTATTGGTGGATTTCATTTGTTAAATCCAGAGCAAGCAGTGCTTGATAAAACAGTAGAGTTTTTTAAGAATCTGAATACAGATAAAGTTCATGCATGTCATTGTACAGATCTGAAATCTAAAATTGAATTAGCTAAGGTTGTAGATATAGAAGAAGTCGGTGTAGGAATGACATTAGTTTATGATTAGTATTTGGCGTCGATCAAATAGCCGATTCTATAGTACAGGTATTGTTGATTATCCTAATTATTAATGTTTTTAGTATATTTTGTTTATCGAGATTTAAAACAATAGTATAAATTTTAGTCACTATTTATAAGTAGAAGAAGTTCAAGACGTAAGGAGTTAATATGATATTTGAACAGGTACTTGGTTTAGATAAAATATCAAACACAGAGAAGATTATCAATAGAGTAGCCATTAGAGCAGTTATTCATAAAGATAAACAACTTCTTATGATAACAAATAACAAAGGCGACATTAAATTTCCTGGTGGGGGATTAGAACCTAATGAAAGCCATGAAGAAGCAATTAAAAGAGAAGTTCAAGAGGAGACTGGTTTTATTGTATCAGATGTTATAGAACGGATTGGTTCTGTCATTGAGCGTAGAGAGGATAAGTTTGAAGAAAACTGTATATTTGAAATGATATCATATTATTATAGGTGTAAAGTGACAGGTGAAGAAACTGAGCAGTCTTTGGATGATTATGAAGCTGAATTAGAGTATAAGGCAAAATGGATTAATCTAGATGAAGCCATTAGTATTAATAAGGTTATTAGTAAAGAAAAAAATAGAAACCCCTGGGTTAGGCGAGAGTTATTTGTATTAAACCAATTAACTAAATGTAATAGGAAGTAACAAAAGGTAGGTTATTTCATTATAGTAATAAAGTATTAGCCTGAGAGACCTTAGAATCACTTAACTACATTAGTGATTTTGAAGAAATGACATTGGGCTTTAAGGTTCAAATTGCTATATATGCAGTGATTCCAGATAGAAGTACTTATAATTAGAACAGTAAATAAACTGGAGGAAATATGATAAAAGAGATCAGGAAATCAGAATTTGAAATAATTATTCCTTTATTAAGTAAGAAAAAAGTGAACTTAGAAGTTAAATCAATAATAAAGAGTATAAATCCTGGCAGAATTTTTGTTGATTCAGTTGATCAACCGAAATCAGCAATAATATGGTCAGGTGGACAAAAAGGATTTTATTTTATAGGAGATGAGAGAGGTTGACGTTGAATATTTTGAAGTAAAATAAATATAAAGGAAGATAAAATGGAAAAGATTGAGCATCTATCTGAACTATTAAAAAATAATATTTTAGAGATATTGTATAAGGATGAAGTAATGAATCTATTTCTTATACATATCTTAGAAAATCAAGCACTAAAAATGGGAGAACTATATATTAGAATGCTTGAACAAGAAATTGTGAGTATTGTACATATTAAGCCAGATGGTAATTCTAACTTCACAACATACTTTGTTATAAATGAAGAATATTTAGTAGATATTGCAGAGTTACTTCAGAAATTAGATTATGAGGGAATTATGTTGGCGGGTAAATCTGAAGAAATTAGGCAAATTCTTAACTACATGAACCAAAACAAAGAATTATATATAGATTGTTATTATTTATTTAACAATGACATCAGTGTAAATATTGAAATAAGTGAACGGTGTTCTCTCAAAAAAATTAAAAAGGAAAAAGAAGATATTAAACTTTTGAGTAAATACTTAGTGAGATTTTTTCAAGCAAAAGACCCTGAATCAATTAAACGGATAACTGATATTTCAAAACTTGAGGAAATAATTGAAAATGATGCTTATTTTTTAGAAGTAAATCATCAAGTTGTAGGAATGGCTAGATTCTATGGATTCAGTAAAAAATATATAGATATTACGACACTTTATATTTCAGAAGATTCAAGAGGAAATGGATATGGAACTGAGTTAATAAAATTAATGATTAAGAAAGCTTTATCAAAAGAGAGAATACCGATTCTTCAAGCATCTAAGAAAAACATGAAAGCTTGTCATATCTATGAAAAAGTAGGATTTAATGAAATTTGTGAGTATTCCTTTCAGGCAATTTAGTTAAAAATTCTTATATCATTAAGCTATACAAAAGAAAAATTGCTGAAAACATTTGAATTTTAGTATTCAAATAAGTTTCTAAAGAAGATTGGATGGTAGAAAAATGGGAATAGAGAAAACAAAAGATGTGGAAACAATCACTAGATTAAATGAACCAGTACAAACATTGCATAATCAACTTTATCCTGAAAGATTTAAGAAATATAATTACAAGGAAGTATATAAGTATTTTGTGGAAATAGTTAATGAAGACAATCAACATTTTTATGTTTACAGTTTAGATAATAGTGCTGTAGGATATATATGGTTTACAGAGATACAAAAGATAGGTACAGCCTTTAGCAAAAAAGATCATTATATATATATTCAGCAAGTTTCTGTAAATGAAAATAACCAGGGCATTGGTATAGGAAAGCAATTATTTAATGAAGTTTTACATTTTGCTAAGGAAAAATCAATTAAAAGAATTGGTTTAGATTACTGGGTAAAAAATGTTCATGCCAAAAGTATATATGAAAGATTAGGGTTTAAATTGGAAAAGGAAATAACTTATTTAAGTCTTTAGTACAAAATATAAGTTTAATATTGGAGGTCAACTATTATGATGGAAACAGTATCTGCAATACTTTTTGCAATACTAACAGGTATTGTAATGATTTTTCAAGGGTGTTTAGCGGCAGGTTTGCCTTGGGGAGAAGCATCTATGGGCGGTAAATTCCCTGGAAAATATCCGCCTAAAATGCGCGTGGTAGCAGTAATAAATATATTCTTACTTGCATTTTTTGCACTAGTTGTTTTAATTAGAGCTGAATTATTATTGCCACAATTATTCCAGTTTTCAAGGATAGCAATTTGGTTTATTGTTGTTTATTCTGCCATTGGTACAGTATTAAATACTATTACACCAAGTAAAATTGAACGAATTTGGGCCCCAGTAGCAGGTTTACAACTGATTACAAGTATTCTTATTGCTATTAGTTAAGAGTTATTAATTCTAAAAGTAAATACTTTGAATAGATATTTTGATAAGCAAACTGCTTTAGAAAACGATATGATTCTTAAGCATATCATTAGATAATTATCAAGTTCTACTAGAGTTTGCCTTAGTGGAATGGTTGGGAATAATCAGTTACTATTAATCTAAATTAATTATTTAAAAGTTTGTAAAATAGGGTATAAAGAGTAAGAGACATCAATTTATTAGATTGTTCAGTTTGTCTGGAAATATATTTAAAATCATAAATTGGACATTACCAACTAAAACCAAAAGGATTGGAATAATGCTTATTAGAGGTATAGGAGTAAAGGGAGACAAATATCAAGGATTTAAGAAGTAATATTATAGAGATAATAGATACTGATACACTAATTTTATCAGCTGAAAATGACAATGAAATCCTTGGATATATATCTATTGAAAGAGGGTTTGCTGAAAAAATTAAACATTGTGGGTATATTGTTATTGGTTTATTAAAAGATTATTTTGGAAAAGGTATTGGAACGAATCTATTAACTCAAGCAGAAAAATGGGCAAAATCAAATAAAATTACTCAATTAGAACTTACAGTAATGACCCATAATACTAATGGTATAAAATTATATGAGAAAATGGGTTATAAAAAAGAAGTCTAAGAGTGAAATTACTTGTGGTTGATGGCAACTATATTGATGAGTACTATATGTTAAAATCTTTTAACTAGATGAATGAGTAAAATTTTAGAACTAATTTTTTGTTAAAAAGGTTAAATCTAACTGATATACATATTTAAATAACAAATAAATGCATAGTTAAGAATGGATTTAAAAATCAGGGAGATGATTTTATGTCAAAGTATATTCTTGAATTGACAGAAGATATTTTATCGATTAATTATGATGATCTTATACCTTTGTTTTTTGCTAATTATTCAAGTAAAAATAAGAAAGTGTTTGACAATAGTGAAAGTATTAGTGAGTTTATGATTAAGTTAGATGTTGATGACCCGGAAATTGAAAAAGAATTTTATTTAATTGAAAGTCAATTAAAAAACCAATATATTAAAATACTTTTAAATCATTATGATGAAATAATAGAAACCTTAACTAATAAAACACTAACATTAGAAGCGATAGATTATTTTGAAACAGATCCATTAATTAAATGTTTATATCAAGCAATTTATCATTTTAGGGCAGCTGATGATACGATTTTTGATAGAAAATCCCCTGTTGAGGATTTGGAGTACAGTAAAAAATGGCTTAAAAGACATAAATCTTTATTAGATTACTTTTTTATCTACTATGAATACAATCAGTTACTAAAAGAAAACAGAGAAGAGTACATAGAATTTATTATTGCCTTTGAGCATTACTTAGAAGATGCACTTTTAAGGTTTAGCACAGGAAAATACGAAATGAAAATCGAAAAATACAAGGAAAAAGTTAAAACATTAGAAAATAATATTAATCACTTAGAAAAAATAATTGATAGGAAAAAAAATAAAAACTTTAAAATAAGAGATGAAATGAAACAATTAAAAGAAGAACATTCTATGGTTGTTTCAAAATTAAAATCTGAGATGCTAGATATTATTTCAGAAACCAATGATAGTATTAAAGTCTTAGAAGATGAGTTAAAAAGAGTAAAAAATGAAACAGTAACAAAAGAAGTGTATGAAACTAAAAGAAAGGAAGCCCGAGAATACCTTAAGGAATTAAATAAAGTCAATCAAAAATATTTTGAACTTAAAAATAGAGAACAGAGCTTTGAGGTTAACTTAACAACAGTAGAACAGTATCTAAAAGATAATGGAATGACAAAAGAGTTTCATCAACTCATCAGTTTATATGATGATTCAATAGTAACAGGGAAAGTCTCACCCTACTTAATTCAACGACACTATTATAAAATCGGATATGTTTTAATAGAGAATAACGAACATTTTTTTGTGGATTCAACTCAAGAAAAATTCAAGTTATTAAGTTTACCTAATGAAATATATTTAGAAAATCATCAAATAATAGCAGTCTCAAAAAATAATATATTTATCAAATCATATAATCAAATTTTTATTGACGAAATCCATGAAGCTTATACATTAAATGAAGTGGCGAGTACTCAACCGTTAAGAGTTTATGGACCAAATGAAAAAATTATATCTGTAAATGGAACAAATGAACTACAGGAAATAGGTAGTATCGTAAGAATAAGTAAAAGCCAACAAATTATTGGTAAATCTTTTAAAAAAACTGAGAATTCTTTATCATCAATTACTTGTTCTATTAAAAGCAAAAATCACAAATTGCTCTATGTAGAGGAAAAATATAAAAATGGATTATTAGCATATGATTTAATAGAAAATGAAAGAGTTATATTTAAAAAAGTATTTGATGTATTGGAACACTCAATCATTACTATTGAGAATAATGAGTTAATCAAGAGATTTAAATACTCTAAGTATTTAGAAGATTCAAAGTTATTAAGAAATCTATCAGTAGGTTATTATTTAGAGAAAGGTGACCATAAATGGATAGAGAAAATAAATGGTAGTCGGTTACCATTATCTGAATTTCAACTGAGGATCAATCATGGTTTAGAAAATGGTGATGTTCTAGGAATTGATTCCTTCAACAATATTGTTAAGCATTATACTAGTGAAAAAGTATTTGAACTAACTGATGAACAAAAAATTATTAATTACAAGCGCAAAAATGATACACTTACAGCTAATCATAATACTGATTATCAGATCCTCTATGAAAAAGTGTTCTTAATTGTTGGAAATGAAAAACTTGGACAGCGTTATATAGAATCATTCAAAGAAAATGGTATTAAAGCAGATTTTGTACCGGGCCATGAAAGTTATTATAAAATCCAATCAAAAGCGAACCAATGTGATGAAATATTATTTATCACAACTGCTGCTTCACACACGAATTTTTATAATCTTAAAAAAGATTTTTTCAATAAACTAACCTTTATTAATTACCAAGGAGTGAATCGAATTTTTGATTATATTTTAGAGGAAAGACTTTAATAGATAATGGATGTGTATAAATAGATGAGTATGATTTTATTTTTTACAATTATGGTAATATTTCTCTGTTATATTTAATTGTTAATTAAGGCATTAAACAATCAAGCGGGTTAATGATTGTTTTTATAATTATTACAAGGGATTCTTATCATTTGAGTGTTACTATGGCAAAAATAGTAGCATTTTTTTTTGCAAAAAAGTAAATTCATATGAGTTACTGATCAGACTTGACAAGTATGCTTGTCAATGCTATAATTATGACAAATAAACTTGTCAAAATGCAAATTAAAGTTGTCATATATTTAAATTAAGGAGGAGATATGCCATTAGAAAATAACTTAAAGGTTTATCGGGCGCGAAAAAATATGAACCAATCTGATTTAGGAGATCAAGTAGGTGTATCCCGCCAAACTATTAGTTCAATTGAACGCGGGGAGTATAATCCATCAATTATTTTGGCGCTAAAAATTGCTAAGGTTTTTAATACAACAGTAGAGAGCTTATTCACTTATTTGGAGGATGATTTAGATGAATATTAGTAGAAAAAGTATTTTGAAAATGATGGGATATTTATTTTTTGGTGGGATCTTTGGTTTTGTTATTTCTATGTTACTTAGGTATGTTGGAAAGTCAGAACACTTAAATATACTTATTTCAATAAGAGAATTTCTAATAAGTAATAGTGTTTATTTGTTTCCATTATTGTTTTTGATTTTCTTTGTACCAGTTTATATTTTTGGCAAAATAGGAAAAAAAGAATTAAATCAAGCCATAGATTTACCAGATGATTTATATGATGATCATATTAATGAAGCTGAGAAAAAAATTGATATTTCATTATCATTGAATAGTATTTTTATGGTAATAAACTTCATATTTTTAGGCATGTCATTTGAACCAAGGGTAGCGCAAATTTATGTTTTTTTAGGGCTTTTTCTTTTCAATATACTTGTTATCTCACTTTATGAAATTTCTACAATTAGATTTATACAGCAAAATGACGAACGATTGAAAGGTGATCCAGTTTCATTTCGATTTAGAAAAGATTTCTTCAATAGTTGTGATGAAGCAGAAAAGCAAAAAATCCTTAAAACTAGCTATCATGGATTTAACTTAGCAAGAAATGTTTCCTTTGCATTGCTTATAATGACTATATTAAGTCATATGATTCTAGAAACAGGAATTTATGCAATTTTCATAAGTGGTTTCATGTTATTAGCTATTATGGGAGGCTATAGTTATTATGCAATATTTAAGTAGTGGTTTATTGAAAAGATTATAATCAATTTTATAATATTCACGAATT
>DATFJG010000130.1:0-28964 GCA_035269305.1 Clostridia bacterium | reverse complement strand
GAAAAAATAAGCATCCATAGAAAAGATGAATTTATCGATATTATTGGTCTAAAAGATCCGGATTTTCATACATCAAATGATTTAGAAGATCAGTTAATGAACTTATCAGAAGAAAACAACTTTCAAATATTATTATCTCATCGACCTGAATTGATTAATCTTTATAGTAAAGAAAAGATTGATTTGATATTTTCTGGTCATGCCCATGGTGGACAATTTAGATTACCATTTATAGGCGGTATCATTGCACCGGATCAAGGTTTATTCCCTGAATATACCAGTGGATTATATGTAAAAGATAAATCAACTTTAATTGTTAGTAGAGGCTTGGGAAACAGTATCATACCGTTGAGACTATTTAATCAACCAGAAATAATTGTTTTAACAATAAAAAATGATAATTAGATAAATGAAGAAATAAGTTTTGTGAATCTTAATAAAGTAGTTTTTGATATAGAATTTGTGACTCTACCAACAATTAATATGGTATATGGCTATAAATCTGGTAGTGAACTTTTAAAAAGAATTGCTAAAAGATTGGAAGTAGTGAATGAAACTGGTGTTTTAGATATCTTTAAATCTAATAGGGAGGAGTTTATTGTTTGTTTAGTAAACTTCTTTCTAGAGATGCCCCATTGGATTATATTAAAAATAATTAAGAATAATAAAAAAGGTAAGTATCAACTTTTGTTGATAACTTACCTTTTTTCTACTATTTAAACTCCAGAGCAAAACCAACTAAGCCGCCAAAGACAATGATGAGCAATATTACGACGAGTAGAGAGCGTTCATAGTCTTTGTTAGAAAGATTAACTAATAACGCTTTTATACTTAGGAAATAGAAAATACCACCGATTATAATAATAAAATTTAAAGATCCTAAGTTTTCAATAGCCCAGTTTAGAAAATTTGATAGAATATTTGATTGTGATTGTAGAAACTCTATGTTAAACATAAAAATTCCTTTCAAATAATTAGGTTTTTATTCAACAGATTTTACCACAGAACTTGTCATTTTCGAATACCCTACGATTATTATACTACCGATTACAGCTGGAAGCAACCAACCAAAACCGATACCAAAGAGTGGTAAAGATTCTATAAAGCTATTAACGATTGATGGCATTTGTATACCGGCAGCTTTAAAGCCATCAAAAATACTAATGGAAAATGTTCCCATAAGTGCACCTTTATATATGCTTTGGTAAGCAATAAAGTTATCAAATACATTTAGCACAACAAGTACGATAGCCATTGGATAAATCACAACTAAAATTGGCGAGGCAAAACTAACAATTGTTTCTACGCCAGTTGTACTAGCGACTGCACTAATAGCAGTTGTTAAAATAACAATGAATCGATAAGATAGTTTATGATCTGTTAATTCACTGAAAAAATTACCTACAGTAGCTGTTAAACCCACGGATGTGGTTAAGCAAGCGGCATAAACTCCAAGACCTAAAATGGCTTGTCCAGAAATACCTAGAATCCGATAAACAATATCAATGATTAGTTGTGCTTTTGTTTGTTCAACTAATAAACTGCTACCAGTAGCACCTAAATATAAAAGGCCACCATAAATTGTTAATAAACCAAAGGCAGCTATAAAAGCGGCTTTAGCAGTGACATGAAAGGAATCTTTCCGATGTTCATATCCTTTTTCTCTAACAGCAGTAGTGATTAGCGCCCCAAAAACGATGGCTCCCAATAAATCCATGGTTTGGTAACCTTGTGTGAACCCGAATGAAAAAGCTGTCTCTAAAGTGGATGTAGCTGGTTGACCAATTGGATTCATAATGCCTTTAATGATAATAATGGATAGCATTGTTAACAAAACGGGTGTTAAGAATTTTCCAATACGATCAATAATACCTGTTGGTTTAATGGTTAATAAAAGTGTTATACCAAAGAATATTAATGCACTCATATAAGAATTAATGAAACTAAAATTTGGCAAAATCCCCATTTCAAAAGCTGTTGCACCCGTTCGTGGGATAGCAATCATTGGTCCGATTAATAAAATAACTAAAGAACCAAAGATCATATAAAACTTATTGTTAACCTTTGAAGTGAGTGTTTTAAGTGATCCGCCAGAAATTGTTACAGCTAAGATACCTAGAAGTGGCATACCAATACCCGTTAGAAAAAAGCCTAACATAGATAATGGCCACTGACTTGCTGATGCAAAACCAATGGCTGGTGGAAAGATTAAATTTCCAGCGCCAAAGAACATTGCAAAAAGTGCAAGGCCTATAATAATTGAATCTTTTGATTTTTTTCTCATGAAATATTCCCCCTATAATCTTCTTTTTAAAATTCTATTATAGTTTACCATTATGAGAAAAGGTTTTCAAAAGATAAAATATTCTGAAAATTATTATCACTAGTTATACAAACAGAAAAATAATGTTGCGTATGCAACGCACTATAGTCCTTTCAGTGATACAATACATATGATCAAAGAAGAACAGAGTTATTCGATGAACTGAAAAATTGATATGTATTTATATATGAAAGGACTAAAAAATGCGAAAACATATTATTAACGTTTCAAATATTGCTGAAACTAAAGCTAATTTACTAGAAGAAAGTATCTCACGTTTCATGGTACTTTCAATTATGGCTGGTTTTTTTGTAGGTATTGCTGTTGTATTAATCAGTACAATCGCAGGGCTAATTCCAGACCATCCTTTTCAAAAGATTATTCTAGGGCTGAGTTTCGGAATTGCTTTAAGTTTAGTTTTGGTTATTGGCGCAGAGTTGTTTACAGGTAATAACTTCATCATGATGATTGGATCATTAGAAAAAAAAGTAAAATGGAAAAATACTTTTAAAGTTTGGGGGTTATCATATTTTGGTAACTTACTGGGCAGTATTTTAATTGGAATTTTATTCATAAATTCTGGTCTTGTCACTGGATCAATTAAAGAATTTATTATTAACTCAAGTGCAACCAAGATGAATCTTGATTTTATGGCATTAATCTATCGTGGTATTTTGTGTAATATCCTCGTTTGCTTAGCAATTTTTAGTTACATAAAGTTAGAAAATGATGCAGCAAAATTAATGATGATTTCTTGGTGTTTATTTGCCTTTGTTGTATCTGGTTTTGAACACAGTATTGCAAATATGACAATCTTCTCAATTGGTTTATTAGTAGAACATCCAGAATCTGTATCACTTATGGGGAGTTTAAATAATCTTGTTCCAGTAACAATTGGAAACTTTATTGGTGGTGGATTATTTGTTGGCGGTGGGTATTGGTTTATTGGGAATCAGTGAAATAAGATGTTTTAAGTGTAGAACCTCCCTTTAAGCATTATAAAATAAAATTATCGAATAATATATATTATTTGAAAGAGTCCATAATAATCAAATTATTAAATTATATGAACAAAGGACACTTATAAGTAAAGTGTAAGGCATGGAATATATATCAAATGACTACTAATAACAGGGTGACAATAATTAGGTCTTTGGGAGCAGTTATGGTTTGTACTAGGATTGGCTACTGAAGTAACTCTAAACTTTATACATACCGCTTAGTTTAAACGTATATAGATCAATCACAAAAATTTTAAAAACCGTCTGAACACATACATATTATATTGCTTAGTATGTTTAAAGACGGCTTTCTTCATTGATTAAAATAGGTATGTTAGTTAAATCTGTATCCTGCACCCCAAATAGTATCAATTAGTTCAGGTGTATCAGGATTAATTTCGATTGCTTTTCTTAACTTTCTAATGTGTACAGCTACAGTTGAAAGATCACCATAGTTATCTTCATAGTTCCATACTTTTTCAAATATCTTTTCTTTACTTAGAACAATGCCTCTGTTGTTAATTAGTAATAAGAGGACATCAAAGGCTTTATTGGTAAGACTAACTTCTTTACCATTGACTAATACTCGACGTGCTTCAGGATCAATTGTTAAATGCTTAATTGTGATGATATTATTTGAGTTCTTACTATTAACCAAGCTTTCATAACGGTTTAGGTTGCTTTTAACCCGTGCAACTAATTCTTGTGGACTAAAAGGTTTTGATACATAATCGTCAGCACCTAAACCGAGACCACGAATCTTATCAATATCTTCAGATTTTGCTGAAACAATGAGAATAGGAATATCTTTTTTTGATCTTATTTTCTTACATAAGTCAAAACCATTGCCTCCGGGTAACATAATATCTAAGATGATTAAATGATAGTCATTGTTTAAGGCAGCTTCTAAACCGGGAGTAGCTTCTGTTTCAATATCGATTGAAAAGCCTTCGATCTCTAAATAATCTTGTTCTAGTTCCGCAATGGCTAGTTCATCTTCAATGATTAATATTTTCTTCATTGTTTTCCTCCCATGCAAGTAATGTAAATATGATTTTTAATCCTTCATCTTTAGGGTTCTGAGCATATATTTTTCCACCATGGGCTTCCAATATTTTCTTGGCAATAGATAAACCTAATCCAGAACCGCCAACAAACTTTCTAGAAGTATCCCCTTTATAGAAGTCATCAAAAATTACTTCTAACTGGTCCTTAGATACACCTGGCCCATTATCAGCAATGGTAACTCGACACCCTTTAGGAATTGGATCAATAAAGAAATCAATTCTACCATTAGCTGCGTCTAAATGTTTAACGCTATTAAAAATGATATTGTTGATGACACGCTTGAGTTGTTGGGCATCAATTTTTAGAAAAACATCATCTTTACAGTGGTTCTCATAGTTAAAGGTTATGCTTTCAGTATCTAAAGTATACTCTAAATCTTCTGTACAGTCTTCAAAATATTTTTTTAAAGAAACTGGCTTGAAATCAAACTGTATTTTATCAATATCCAACTTCGAAAAAAGAAATAGATCATTAATTAACTGATCCATATCTACTATGTAGTGATGGATGGTATTAATGTATTTATCTAGTTTCTCGGGTGTATTCGCTACACCGTCGAGAATGCCTTCAATATAGCCTTTAATGGCTGTCATAGGTGTTTTTAAATCATGGCTGATATTTGCAATTAGTTTTTTTCTATTATACTGATACCGCTTATCTAATGCCTTTGATTCTTTAATCTCTTCACGCATTTGATCAAATGCTGTATATACTTTTCCAATTTCATCATCTTTATTGTTATAATTGATTTCGTAATCATATTCTCCATCTTTCATAGCAATGGCAAAAGCTCTTAGGGAACTAATGGGTTTAATAATAATTTTTGAAAGCATACGAATAAAAATTATGTGCAAAATAATGTAAAAAAGAGCAAAAATCGTGAAAGTTATAATCATATTTTTTGAAAATTTTTCTTTTATTTCAAGTATTGGATCAAACCTAGAAAATTCAATGGTATAAGTTTGACCTTCTACTTCTAATTTGGTTATTACTGCTCGTTCTACTTGAAATCTATCCGATGAATAGAGTAATTGATCATTGGATATTTGACCTTTGATTGGTGCTCTATTAAATAAATCATTTAAGTAGTCTACAGTATGCTCACTTTCTAGTAAAGGATCTTTTAATAAGGCAAAATAGACTGATTTGGTCATGATATCTTTAACAGTATTGTCCTTTAATAAGTTTCTCTCTTCAAATTGTCTGACACGTACATCAAACTCTTGTTCAATAACTTTAAAGCCTAGACCAAAGATGAACAAAGGTATTATAATAATACCAATATAAGTTAAAACAACTTTTTTTCTAATGGTCATTTTGACCTCCTAAAATCATTCGTATCTTAAGGCATCTATAGGATTCAATCGAGCAGCTTTATTGGCAGGATATAATCCGAAAAAGACACCAATAGCAGCTGAAAAGACAAAGGATATAATCAACGCATTAACAGAGAAAACAGCAGTCATATTCATAACGGAGCCAATGACTTGGGTTGCAATATTCCCAACAATTCCTCCGATGATCCCTCCAATAATTGAAATGACAACGGATTCTATTAAAAATTGTAACATAATATCTTTATACTTTGCACCAACAGCTTTTCTCGTACCGATTTCACGGGTTCGTTCTGTTACGGAAACAATCATAATATTCATGATGCCGATCCCACCAACGAGGAGTGAAATACCTGCAATAGCTGTTACAAATAAGGTTAACTGTTCTAAGGTATTTGTAATATTGTCAATAATATTATCTGCACTAAAAACAGAGTACTTATTCTCACCAACATTTGAGTTCATTTGTTCAATCAGACGAGTGACTTGGCTTTTACCTAATTCTAAATCCGCCTCATCTTTAAAATCAATTTCTAACTTTTGAATTTCTCCACCTAAGTTAAACATATAATCTAATGTCGTATAAGGTATATAGATTGTAGAATCTGTGGCACCAGCCAAGGTGTCTTCCTGTTCGTAAATACCAACAATACGATATGAATAGTTTAACGATTGTGTTTTAATGATTATATCATCTAAAATACTAACCTCCAAATCATTGGCTAGGGAAGAATCAATTACAATATTTCTTTTGGAGTTTTTTAGATCAAAATCATTTAAAAATCTTCCCTCAATTAAGGTAAGGTCATTCTTATCAAGGGTATTTGTTGAAGCACCCTCAAGGGAAACATTTGTTGAATCAATGTTTGCAATTAGGGTGCCGGCTTTAGATATACCTGGTGTTGTACTTTCGATTATATCACCTAAAGATTCTTCAATTTTTTCTAAATCAGAAAGATTTAAAAGCTCGCTATCTGAAAGTGTTGCATCACGATTAGCATAGACAGTAATCGTATTAATACCAAAGGAGCTGAAATTATCTTTCATATCTGCTTGGGTACCTTCTCCTAAAGAAACGATGGTAACAACAGATGCAATCCCAATAATTAAACCAAGCATGGTTAAAAATGAACGCATTTTATTTTGAAAGATTGATGCCAAGGCAATGTTAATAGATTCAATAAAACTCATTAAATCACCACCTGATCACTTATAATGATGCCGTCTTTTAAAGTAATCATACGATTAGCCGTTTCAGCAACATTATCTTCGTGGGTAATAATGATAATGGTCTTGCCCATTCGATTCAGTTCTTTAAAAAGTTCTAAAATATCTTCCGTTGTTTTAGAATCTAAATTACCTGTTGGTTCATCTGCTAAAATAATAGAAGGTTCATTCACTAAAGCTCTGGCAATGGCTACACGTTGTTTTTGCCCGCCCGACAGTTCATTTGGTTTATGATTAACACGGTCAGATAATCCAACGGAAGTAAGGGCTTTATGTGAACGTTCTTTTCTTTCTTTTTTTGAGACGCCAGAATATAGAAGGGGAAGTTCTACATTTTTTAGTGCAGATGTTCTTGGTAATAAGTTAAAAGTTTGAAATACAAACCCAATGCGCTCATTTCTTATTTCTGCTAAAGTATCTGGTTTTTGATCAATGAATACTTGTTGGTCTAAAGTATAAATACCATTTGTTAATGTGTCTAACCCACCTAAAATATTCATAAGTGTAGATTTTCCTGAACCAGAGTGACCAATAATAGATATAAATTCACCGGGTTTAATGTTTAAGTTTATATCTTTTAAAGCATGAACAGAAAACTTACCTGTTGTATAGATTTTATTTGCATTGACAAGTTCAATCATTATTTGCCACCGCCTCTCATACCACTACCACCACCGGTTCCAGGTACCATTAGTCCTTTATCATCTGGAATAATAGAAGTTGCTGTAGTAGGTATTTTTAAAATTGTTTCTTCAGTCAATGTTTCGCTTTTTATTTCAACTAGCAGATCACTTTCTACGCCAGTTTCAACAAGGATTTTCTCGTCATTTATTGTGGTTATAAAGTATCCTTTTGGTGTTTCTGTTAAAGCATCGTACGGAACAGCGAAAACATCTGATACATTTGCAAGTGAGATTACTAAATTAGCACTGGTGTTAGGCAAGAATTTTTTATCTTCATCAATACTAATGGTAATTTCAATTGTAGCAATATCATTTGAGGCGTTTGCTGTTTTAGAGATACTTGAAATATGACCCTTGAAAGGAGCATCCGGTTGACTGAGGGTAGTAAAACTTACCACTTGCTTAACTTTTAAGTCATCAATTTCGAACTCACTAATTTCTGCTTTTATTTCAAAAGACTCTAAATTAATAATATTCGCCACCTCTAAACCACTATTAATATTCTGACCTTTTTCAACAGCCAAAGTGTTAAGAGTACCACTGATTGGTGCAGTAATTTTAGCTGATTCTAAATCTAAAACTATATTTTTAAGCTTAAGTTCTTCCAAAGCAATTTGTTTTTCTAGTAAATTAATTGCATCGGATAGGTTACTATTTTCTAGGTTTGATTCTGCTAATTGGTAATCACTTAAAGCAGAAGCATAATTGTTTTCACTTAGGGTTAATGTTTCTTTTGAAACACTACCCGTTTCATACAAGAGCTTGTTATTATTTAAAGTCTCTGTTTTTTCTTCAAGATTCAATTTTGAAAGCTCATATTGATTAATTAAGTTTTGATTGCCTTGATTTTTTAAAGATTTTAGATCATTTTGTAAATTTAAAATTGTATTTTCTTGGTTCAATTTTTCCTCTTGAAGATCTGTGTCATCTAATTGGACTATTAAATCATCTTTATTGACGGAATCTCCTACTTTAAAATATACTGACTTAACTTGTCCGTTGACTTGACTATAAATTGATTCGCTATTACTTGGTAATATGCTACCTGTTGTTGAGATACTTTTTTCTAGATCTGTCCTACTAAGTGGGTATTCTAAAAACTCTACAGCATCCACTTCTGTTTTTTCACTTGCGCCACTATAATAAATACCGCCACCTGTAATAACAAGTACCAGGACTATAAGGCCTACTATACTTTTCCTTTTCATTTTTTGCTCCCTTCTAACTAACAATTGAATAGGTTTATTATAAAGGATGAACTTAAACAATCCTTTATCAAAAGATTAACTTTTTATGAAATTTCATTTTGTACGCTTAATAGATACAAATAGACAAACCAAATACAGTGATATATACTAATATTAGGTAAAACAAGGAAAAATGATTAGAAGATTTAGGTGGGATTATGCTTATAAAACACGAATTAGAAGAACGTTTAAAAGATATGGAACTATTTGCTAAAACAATTGGTATTGAATCCTTTGATTTCTACCTGCTTGGTGGGAGTGCTTCAATTTTAGGTGGCTATAGTGATCGAGGGACACGTGATTTCGATTTTATTGATTTAAAATATCCGGCTAAATATGGAAGAGTTTTTCGTCTCCTTGGGACATTTGATTTTTTGGAATATGAGTCAACAATTTTAGCCCCTTCATATAAAGATAGAGCCAATAAACTAGAAAACTATGAATATATAAACATTTATATTCTAGCCCCTGAAGATCTTATTGTCAGTAAAATTATTCGTCTCTCAGAAAAAGATATTGGAGATATTGAGAACTTATTAAAACAATCAAATGTTGATGTTATTTATAAAATCATTGATGAAGTACTAAACCGTCATGACCTTATAGAAAGTAAAAAAGAAGGTTTTCTTAATAAATTAAAGGTTTTTAAGGAGGTTTTTAATGTATAGGATAGTCAAGGAAAGTTATAACAATTTCAAGGATGATTTTTTAGAATCGAATACTAGGGAAGATTTTAGATATAGGATAATGAAACCCTTTGAGATAATATTTGATCCTAATCAATGGGAAAAAGAAAAAGCTAGTGAAAGTGATCAGTTCCAAAAAGTATCAGACTTTCTTTACTATATTGATAAAAATATCCTGGAATTTCCAAGATTCAAAGTTTTTCTTAGAGAGTTAGACTCTAGAGACATAAAAGGAAAGAAATATTCAGTTTTGTGTGAAGAAGAAAAAGAAGAAATTGTAAAAATTTTTAAGATGTTTTTTAGTTTAACTTATTGGCACTAGGATTTAATTAGATTTTAATACTGATTTATGTCATTTATTGTTTTGCGTACTAAATTATTGGTATATATACAATGGACTTATGAAAGATATATAAATCAGTGAAAGGGGTGAAGGGTATACCAGAAAGTATACTGAATCTATGAAATCTATTAAATCAAAATTGTTGTTATCTATGGGGATTCTATTAACAATATATACGATTCTATTATTATATGTTTTTAATCAATCCATTACTTCAAACGTTACGGCACTCATTGAAGAACGGTTAACCAATCAAGTAGAACTAGTTAATGAAATGATTGAAAGTGCCTATAACCAAGGCTACTCTGAAGAAGAGATTATAAGCCTGGTAAAAGATAGTATGTATAATCAAAAGGATGAATACCCAGAGAATTTAAACATTGATCTAGCAGGTAAAGGATTTATATTTGTATTTGATGGGGCGGGAGAATTTATTATTCATCCTGCCTTTGAAGGAACTAATAAAGTAGAAGAAAATGCTTCTTTTAAAAAGATTTTTACTGAAAAAGATGGTGTCTATACTTATATTTCACCTAAAACAGGAACACAGAAAATTGCTTCCTACCAATCAGTTAAAGATTTAGAATGGGTTGTGGTATCAACGGCTTTTACTGAAGGAATAATTGGTGACAAGGTTAGTCAAATCATTCGACTCTTTGGGCTTGTTTCAATTATTTCATTTGTACTTCTTGGCGTATTTGTTTATATACTTTTGAGTAAATCTTTAAATCCTCTTAAAAAGCTATCTAAAAAATTTAATGATATTAGTAATGGACAGTTGGATGTCAATTGCGAATATACTAAAGATGACGAAATCGGAAACATTTCTAAGGCCTTTAACGATTTTATAAATGAATTTAGGAATATCATTCAAGGCTTGAAAAACTCAGGACAAACCATATCCTATGAAACCAATAGCATTTACGATGCATTAAATAAATCTGTGCAAGGGGATCATAAGAGTATTGGGGCAAAGGGGTTAAGAGAAAATTCTATTCAAATGTATGATACTATGGTTGATCAAGTAGATCAAACTTCTAATGCTCTGAGTAGATTAGAAGAAATTGCAGAGATAAATGATACGATTATTCAAGAGATTGATGAAACAAAATCAAATTCAGAAGTAGCAAAAAATAGTTCGAAGATTGCCCATGATAAAATCAATGACTTAAATGATTCTTTAACTTTAGTACAATCCTCTGATGAAGAGATGAGTCGTGAGATTCTTAGTTTAAATAGTTTTACTGATGAGATTGTTAAGATCTTAAGGACTATTGAAGAAATATCAGAACAGACAAATCTTTTATCACTTAACGCTTCCATTGAAGCTGCAAGAGCAGGAGAAGCTGGAAAAGGCTTTGCTGTGGTTGCCAATGAAATAAAAGGCTTGGCAGAAGAATCAAATAAAGAAGTGATTGAAATTAAAGGAATAATCGGAAAAATTCAAAAAATGATAGATTCTGTTAATAAAGCTTCAAAAGAAGTAGAAGGATCAATTAACCAAACCCTAGAAATCTCTAATGAAGTCAGTAATCTTGTATTGGAGTCTCAGGAGAATATTATAAGCAGTGATGAAAAGTTACAATCTATTTTAAAGGAGATTGATCTTCAGTTTAGATCCATTGATGAAATTACAGAAAATATTAAAGAGATTAGCAAAGCCATGAAGACAGTTAAAGAAACATCAAATGATAATGCTAATGTTTCTCAATATATATCTGAATCATTAGAAGAAAGAATTAAGAAATTAGATGATTTAAAAGCAATTGTTAATGAATTGAATAAGATTACATCAAAATTCGAACTTTAAAATAAAAACCTTCAGTAAAGAGAGTTCTTGAATCTCTTAACTGAAGGTTTTTTTATTTAATTAAATTTTGAACTTATTAATCATTTCTTTAGTAGCATCGGCCAAAGTTAATAAACTTTGACTTGAATTAGCAATTTCGTCCATAGAAGCTGTCTGTTCTTGAACAGAGGCGCTGACTTCTTCAGTTGCTGCAGCATTCGTTTCAGAAATTTCTGATAGATTATGAATGGACTGTAAAATATCTTCTTTTTTATTTTTCATTTCGTCACTGGATTTGGTTAGAATTTCAATTAATTGAGTTGTTTTTTCAATTGATTTTGCTATACCATCAAATTTATCTTTTGTTCTATTAACACCTTTTGATTGGTTATGAACAATAGTCGTCATATTATTAATTTCTTCAACGGCTTGAGAAACCTCACTTTGTAAATTTTTAACGATGATAGCTATGGTTTCTGAAAACTGATCAGATTCTTCAGCTAGTTTTCTAATTTCTTCTGCGACAACAGAGAAACCTCTGCCAGCTTCTCCGGCTCGAGCCGCTTCAATAGAAGCGTTAAGGGCCAATAAGTTGGTTTGTTCCGAAATAGATTTTATCATTTTGACAGCTTCATCAATTTTTTTTGCATTATCATTAGTATTTTGTATAACTTCTGAGATGTTTTTAGATGAAGCTACAGTTTCTTTGTTCTTTTGAACAAGATTAGTAATATTTTTAATACCATCTTCTTTTAGTGTTAAGACTTCCATGGAAGCTTGGTTTAACTGGACTAACTTTTCTTGTTCGGCATCAATAAGTGCTTCAAAGGCATTCATGTTATTAACAGTATCATAAGTATCCTCAGATTGTTCAGTAGCCCCATTGGCTATTTCTTCAACTGAATAAGCAATTTGCGTTGAAGCTTCTAAAGATTGTTCACTAATCTCTGCTAATTTATCGGAATAAGATACTAATTCTCGGGACTGATTAGTTGAATTCTCCACAAAATTAGTTAAATTTTCAATAATATTATTTAAGGAATTAGCTAAAATGCCAACTTCATCTGAGCGATTTAATAATTTCTCAGGTATTTTTTGAGTTAAATCAAAATTGGAAATGCTATAGGCTTTTTCTGTCACAAGTTTTATAGGCTTAGATATTTTATAGGTTTCATAAATGATGAGTGTACCTACAACTAAAATCATTAATGCACCAAAAGTAATCATTAACTGCATGCGCCTATTTGTATCAGCCATAATTTCTTCTTCTTCAATAATGGTTCCAACAGACCAGTAAACATTGCCAATTTCTATTGGCGCAATACTTTTAAATGTATTTTTATCAATTGCGAAGGAGTAATAGATACCAGTATCTAATGTACCCTTTTGAATATAATCTAAATAGTCTCCTTGCCCTTGATCATCTAACTCACCAGAAAATTTATTCACCCGATCAAAACTTTTATGTGCTGCGACTGTTCCGTTATAGGATAGAACTCTCATAAAGCCACGTTCATAAATTCTTTCTTTTTCAATAAAACTTTGAATTGTAGATAGATTATAGATACCTGCTATATAACCGATTTCTTCATTAGAAGCATTGATGATAGATTCTGCATACGTAAAATACATAACATCATCTTTTAAATAAGGATCTGATACAAAAGAATCATTTGTTTTAAGATAATTCTTAATGAAATCATTTTCATCAGTATTGCTGCTTCTATTCATAGTAATATTTTCTTTTTGAGAAGAAAAGACTGCATTACTATTACCAGTGATTGATACCGGATTGTATAGTTCAACCCAAATTTCATCTATATTTTTACTAAGAGAAAGGTTTTTTTCAATGGTAGTCTCTAAAAGATTCTCTCGATTATTCATAACAATCATTTCAATAGTCGATAGATATATACTGGACTCATTTATTTTTGATAAGTCATTTTCAATCATGTCTTCAATTAAATCGGCTGATTCGATGGATTGACCTTCAGAAACTAAAGCCGCTTGCTCGTATGCACTATTTTTGTATGTATTATAGTTAAAATATAGGGCAAGACTTGCAATGATAATTAACGGTAAAAGAATCGTTAAAATCATTCGTTTTTTAATACTGTTTTTAACTTTCATAAATTTTGGCACCTCTCCTTTGTAGTGATTTCAATATTATACTGTACTCATTTTAATATATAGAAAAACATATGTCAATTGTTAACTGAATAAAAGTAAATTATATGTAAGAAAATAAGTGTTTTTACTATTTATATTTTGATGGTATAATATTACTAACGACTGGTCGTTAGTAATAGTAAAGGAGCAAAAATGGATCGTAAAGAAAGAATATTAGAGGCAGCCTATGAGCATTTTAGTAAAAATGGCTACAATGCAAGTCTAAGTAATATTGCAAAGGACGCTGGTATTAAGAAGCCTACTTTGTACAACTACTTTGCCAATAAAGACGATTTACTTTTTGAAATGTTAACCATTGAAATCCATAAGTATTTTTCTAATAGGTTAAATGAGTTTGAAGCTTATGAATCTAAGACTATTGAAGCCCGATTAAAAAATCTCTTTTTTACGATTATTGAGTATTTTAAAGATAAAAAGGCGGTTAAATTTTGGCGCTGGATTATATTTATTGACTCTGATGAGTTAAAAGAAAAAGCAAGAAATATCATCAAGAATGAAGAAAAAGATTTTCTATATTTGTTGATTAATGTATTTGAAGAAGGGGTTACTAATGGTGAAATAAAAGACCAGCCGATAAGGCCACTTATACACACATATATTGCATTAATACATGGCACACTTGATGGTGTTTTACTTTATGATCAACTACTTGATTTAGAAGCTTTTTCAGAGAATGTATGGAATACCTTTTGGGAAGGTATCTCTAAAAAAAATTAGTAGAACTGGAAAATGCATGAAGATCATTAGTAAGCACTATTTTTTGCGTTTATTGTGAAAGCAAGCTATAACTCATATAAATTTAAAGGAGGTATGTCATTTGTCAAAATATGAAAAAGTCAATGTAGGAAAATCGATTTATTCAGAAATACATAGATATGCATTTAATAAAGCAGCAATACCAATGGCATTTAATGATTTTTTTACTGGTAGGTTTTTAGAAATCAATGAGGCTTTTACTAAAGTCGTTGGATATGAAAAAGATGAAGTGATGGGTCGTCTACCTAGTGAACTATCAATATTTAAGAATCAATATTTATTTTTAAACATAATTGAAACACTTAAGGAAAAAAAAGAGCTTCATGGTATTGATTTAGAAGTAATTGATAAAGATGGAAATACCCTTGAAGGTCAGTTTTCAGCCCAGATTTTTGATTTGGGTAATAGGAAAGTGTTTTTTACTTCCATGTTTGATATGACTAAAAGTGTTGTAGCGAAAAATCGTTCTATTAGAAATTTCAGAAAATTGAATCTTATGATAGAAAATTTAGCAGATGCTGTTTGGATTAT
Source organism: Clostridia bacterium (assembly GCA_035269305.1). Classification (GTDB taxonomy): domain Bacteria; phylum Bacillota; class Clostridia; order Peptostreptococcales; family Acidaminobacteraceae; genus DATFJG01. Next base: position 13,786 of record DATFJG010000130.1, on the reverse strand, counting down.
TGATAGTGTAGGCAATATTTTAGATGTTAATATAAAAGCATCATATGATACGGGTTACTCTAAAAATGAATTGCTAAAAATGAATATAGAGAGTTTAGATTCAACTATAGGAGAAGGCACTTTTCCTTTAATTTTTAAGAAACTTGTGGAGCAAGGTTTTTTGAAGTATTATGGCAAACATGTATGTAAGGATAAATCTAAAATTGATATTGAAGCCAATGCTACAACGATTGAAATTGATGGTGAGGTTTTAAGTTTATGTACGACAAGAGATATTACTAAGAAACAAAAATTTGAAAGTGAATTAATAGCAGTACAAAACAAACTTGTTGAACAAACAAAATTTTTAGAAAATAATTTAAGATTACTTGAAAAAACCAGTGAAAGAAACAAAGCAATTATAAATGTTTTACCAGATATCATTTTTATTTATAATGAAAAAGGAGATTTTATAGATTGTCAGACAAATGATGAATCAAGTTTGTTTATAGACAAATCAGAATTTATTGGTAAAAATATGGCAGATATTTTGCCTAAAGATGTTAGTATAAAAGGTTTAGAATGTATCGCAAGAACTTTAGAAAGTGGTGAACTTGAGAACTTTGAATACTTTTTGATCATTAATGATAAAACAAGATATTTTGAAACAAGAATGGTTAAAAGTTCAACGAATGAAGTTGTTGCTATTGTTAGAGATATTACTGATCAAAAAAAGGAACAGAAAAAAATTATTGATTTGAGTTATAAAGACCAATTAACAGGTCTATACAATCGAAGATATTTGGAAGAATATATGCATACCATTAACTCAAAAGAATTTTTACCTGTGGCTCTATTGATGATAGATGTTAATGGATTGAAGTTGACCAATGATGCTTTTGGTCATTTGATCGGTGATAAATTATTAAAAGCCATTGCTTATAGACTAAAAAAGGTGAGCCCTAAAGATTCATTACTTTTTAGAATCGGTGGTGATGAGTTTGTTGTAATTATTAGAAACTATAATTACAAACAATCCGTGAAATTGGTAGATAAAATCCATGAGACAGTTGAAAAAATTGAACTAGACAATATTATTGTTTCTGTCTCTATTGGTTATAAAACAAGAGAGTTAATGGAAACTCCTATGAGAGATATTTTTATTGAAGCTGAAAACCATTTGTATAGAAAGAAACTAGTTGAAAGTCAAAGTATGAGAAACCAAACGATTCAAGTAATCCTTAAGACTTTGAATGAGAAAAACCAACGTGAAAAGAGACATTCAGACCATGTTAGTAAACTATCAAAAAAAATAGGTGAGAAGATGGGTTTTACCCTTCAGGTTGTGAAAGAAATAGAAATGGCAGGATTGTTACATGATATTGGAAAAATTGCCGTTAGAGAAGATATCCTAAATAAACCAGAGCAATTAACGCCTAGTGAATACAATGAGATTAAGAAGCATTCAGAAAGCGGCTATCAAATCTTAAAATCTGTTGATAAATATTCTTCTATAGCTGATGATATATTGTATCATCACGAAAGAATGGATGGTAAAGGTTATCCTAATGGTCTTAAAGGTGAAGAAATTCCTGTTGTTTCAAGAATAATAGCTGTAGCGGACGCCTATGAAGCAATGGTTTCAGATCGTGCTTATCGAAAAGGGAAGTCTCATGACTACGCGATTAGTGAACTAAAAAGGTTTTCAGGTACACAATTTGATCCAGAAATCGTCAATGTATTTTTAACTTTATTTAAAGAAAATGATTAGATTATAGTCTTTTCGTACTATTCAAATAGAACTTTAAAACATGGAAAAGGTATTATGAGATATGATTAATGTTGAAGGGGTATATTTCCTAGCATAGGAAAGAATACCGCTTTTTAAGTATTAAAAAGCCTTAACATTTTAGATTACAGATATTAGATTCAGTGATATAATAGTAGTATTAAATACTGATTTATTTAGTAGAAAATTAAGTGTTTTAATGCATATAATTTTGTGTTAGAATTGCTTTTTTTAGAAGATTTATTATATTGAAATCAAGTAATACATAGGAAAACTATAGTTCTCATAGCAGAAATGTAACTATTGTAGTATCAAAAGCTAATATGATTTCAAAATACTATAATCTATTTACTTAAAGATTGGAGGTTATAAGAAAACATTTTGTACTGTGTTAATTCTAGTGGCTACTGAGTTGAAAAAATGATTTTTGATTGAAAGGAGTGAGTAATGTTAAGAAATAAGACGTGGTTTGGCTTGTTTATTATTATGTTGTTGAGTTCTTTAGTATTCTTTAGTTTTGCATCAACAGTAGTAAATGTGAATACAACGAGTATAACAAGTGGCGGTGAGATAGTTGCAAGTTTTCCAACAGTAGGAGATACAAATGCATGGATTGGATTTTATAAAGTTGGAAGTACTGATCGTCAATTTATTAGTTATACTTATTTAAAAAATGCTTCGGGGACATATACTGTTAAAGCCCCACTGGAAAATGGGTCTTATCACTTTAGACTTTTTGGAGACAATGGATACACTAAATTAGAAGGCACAAGCCAAAGCGTTGAAGTAAAAAGTACGACTACTTCTACTACAAGTAATAAAGGGGAAAATGCCTGGGTTCTAGTGGATGTAATTGATTATCCGAATAATGAGGGCTGGGAAACGGCGAATGCAAGTGAAGTGTATGATAATAAAGCAACATATAAGCAAAGTAATTTTACAGTCAAAAAATCATATATAGGTAGCTCTCAAGGAACAAAGGTTAATGGCGAAGGGGTTAAACTTTCGGCAATTTTTACTGGGCCTCCGGAGGTAATTAATGAAGGAGATGAGGTCTCTCTAACAGTGAACCTTCAAGCATCAGAGAATACACTTTCTTTTTATACGTTTAGTGGAAGTGCCAAAGCAGACTTTTACCCTAATGTTGATATTGATCCTGCAATGGGAAGTGGCACTCGATTCTTAGATGGAGATGGCAATAACAACTGGACCATTGGCGGTACAAGCTATAGTCCGATCCAAGAGATAATAAAAGCTAAAGCTCCTTCTGGCGGAAATGATGGGGATCAAATAGTTTTGAGACAAAATTTTTATGCTGGCGTTTCAATGGCTACATATTATGTGTATGAATGGAAAGCACCAGAAGAAGGTCAGACGACTCCTTTGCCTTCTGTTGAAGTTAAACCGACTAGTGATGGTGAAAGTGGTTGGGTCTATGAAAAAACCATTTATAATAATTCTTCTGGGCAATGGGTAGAAAATCAACCGGTTCAATTAGGTGGGGAAACTGCTGATGGTTATGAACTGGCACGATTAAGCTCAGGAAAATTGGCAATTGATACTAACCGTGAGAACCGATTAAAAAAATATAATTCTGAAAAAACAACCCGAGAGATTGTTCGCCTTGATTATACCTGGACACAACCACCGAGTATTATTTCTCCAGATGAAAATTTCAATGTCACAATTAACCGAGAGTTTATTTCTTTTCAACATGGAGACTGGTATCCGCGTTATTGGGCCCAAGTGAAAAGTGGTCTATTAGGAACGAATCTTGATGATCTAAGTTTCAAAGGGCCTGATGGTAAAGAATATAATGACATGGTCTGGACAGATAGCAGTTGGGGAGCTCAACAAAGTACGACTCTAGAAGGTGTTCGTTATGTATCCATGGACTCTCTATCTGGACAATGGATTGGCAGTTTACCTGCTGGAAAAGAAGGTCAACAGCAAGTTATTGAACTATCCATAGGTCATGTGGCAGGTAGCTATTATAGCGAACAACATATTTATAATTGGCAAGAAGGGACAAGTGCTTCTGAAGCGAATGAAAGGGAACAACCGACGCCTGAGGTTAATGCAGGAAGTGGAGAAGTATTTGAATCAGGTGTGAGACTGGAGTGGCCAGCTGCTTCAGGCCTTGGGTATCGAGTATTCCGTTCTAAGGATAGAAATTCATTGGGCATCTCTATTACAGATTTCTATATTACAAGTACTCGTGTTGTCGATGTTAATGTGGAGCCAAATACTGAGTATTACTATACTGTAAAGCCTGTTTTAGCTGAAGCCAATCCTTTACGAGGGGTTGAAGAAAGTTTAGGAGATACCCTTGCAACATTTACTTTCAAAACTGGCGGTAATATTGCTAATGTGGATCAACAAAAGGGATTTGTTGTTTTACAAGTGGATAATGCAATGATGATTGTTAATGGTGCGAGTCAAGAAATTGATCCAGGACGGGGCACATCGCCTATTATTATTTCTGGTCGATCAATGGTACCTATTCGAGCCATTGTAGAAGCTCTTGGTGGTACTGTTGGTTGGGAAGGAAGCGAAAGAAAAATAATCTTAAACGCAAGAGGGCAGCAAGTAGAAATGTGGGTAGACAAAAATGATATTCGCAAGAACGGTGCTGATGATCGCATGGATGTTGCACCTACTATTCAAGATGGCAGAACTTTTGTACCCGTTAGATTTGCATCTGAAAATCTTGGGACCAGCGTTGATTGGATTAATAGTACGAGAGAAATAATTATAGTATTTACTGAATAAAGTGAGAGCAAATGATAAACCTCCTTATTTTCAATAAGGGGGTTTTATTATGTGTAAATTATTTTATCTAAAATGTTTCAATAGGCGCTTTTTAAGGTATCAATAAGGTGGAGTAATGAATTTTTGCCTTGATAAATACATAGTAAATAATCTAATCATTTTCTAATAAATTTAATAGGATCTGTATCATTTTTACTCCTAATAATTAGAGTTCAGAATTTTTAAGGAGTGAGACCGATGAAAAAAGTTCTATTGGCATTTTTAATAGTTGTTTTTTTAGGATTTATTAGTTGTGGACAAAAGACTGAAGAATTAGATGTAAAAGAAGTTAATGGAATAGATAAGACAATAGAAGCTGTTGAGTCAGTTGATGTTGAAGAAAATTTAATGAAACTTTTTCCTAGTGGCGAAAAAGTTAAGTATGAAGAAAAAGGAGAACTTTTATCCGACAAGTTGCTAGCTGATGAAGCAGCTGGTAAGATTACCCGTAGTGAACGGGCCCGTTATACTCTAATGATGGCTTATAATCAAGAAGCATTTTTACCTGAAGCTTATCAAGGATATGAGGGATGGGTGGATACCCATTATGAATTAAGGTATATAAGAGACCATTGGGATGATTTTTCAAAGGAAGAACAGGATGAAATAATACCTTTAATTGTACCCATAGAAGATCCACGAAGTATTCATCATCCCAAGACAGAAAAATCTTCAATAATACCAATTGCCTATGCTGATTCTGATCGTCTTGTCAAACGTTCTTTTATTATTGACAATCAAACAATAGAAATTGTATATGTTATACAAGATGAATGGTTACAGGTTAATGAGCAGTGGCATAAAATAGAAGATGTTGCAATGGCATTAGGCATTGAATCTGTTGTAGAAGAAGCCATTCGTAAAGGATGGGATAAATTTAAACCATTAATGAAAAAAACACCTTCTTCCAAGGTATTAGTTGAATTAATTCCCATGGAACTAGGCCTTGAAGGCGAAGAATGGCATGATGGAACCCAATATAGGATTCGTTTAAACTTATTATACTTGTACTTACCGAAACGTGTACAATCAACATCAGTTCATGAACTATTTCATGTGTTTCAAGATGAGTATGGTATTGGTTTTAAGTTTAAAGAAGAAAAGTGGTTATGTGAAGCGACTGCTGTTTGGAGCGAAAACTATGTTTATCCAGATTATAATATTGAACACGATAGATTACCGGGTTTCTTTAATACCCTTGAAAAGGATCGAATAAATTTTGGTAAGGCATTTGAATATGACAGTTATATGTTGTTTTATTATTTAACGGATTATGCTAATATGAATTTTATTCGAGAGGCAATAGAGAAAGCTGGAACAGGTGGCAATGCTGCGATTCGGCCGTATCTTAATAATAAAATTCCTAATCGAAAGGAAGTTTATGCTGAATTTGCTTTATACAATTGGAATAAAGTACCTGTTAAAATATATAATGACCATGGCCCTTTAAAGGGTTCACCTAATGGTGGTGGGTTTTTAAATAAGTTCATGATTAATGAAACGGAAGATGAACAAAGTATTCATTTAAAACCTGGAGCAATTGAATACTATCACTATGATTTTGATCGTTCAGATGAGGATTTACATCATGTGAATATTGATTTTTCGAATACTTTTCTTAATGACCAAGACATTTCTAGGCAGGCCCTGATAAAGATTAATGGCGCATGGTTTACTGAAATTTGGGATGATGTAAGTCAAAAAAGATATTGCAGCTTAAGAAATGATGATGAATTAGTTGAAGAATTAATATTGATTTATAGTAATAGTAGTTTTACTGATGAAAAAAATAAAATAGATTATTTTAAAGTCTGGACAGAGAGTTGTCATGAAGCAATGGCACTAGATATTTCTGTAACTTATGAATATTTAACAGATTATTTTGAATGGTCATTAGAAGGTCAGTTAACTGATAGACTAGTACTTAAAGACCATTATATGTTCCTAGTAGAAAGTTCTGATTACTCTTTAAATGGTAAAGGTGTACTTGAAGGAGAGTATTCTGTAAATACAAATGGTAAGATTGGTGGCAGTATTGAAGAGCCATCAGTAGAAAATAGTTTGGTACGTATTATCCTACCAATGGGTGAAGAACATGAAGAAACTCTGGAAATTTATAAAGCTTTTGGTATTGAAGAAATCACTCCCCAAGGAGGTGTTTTAGTAACACTGCCCTTTGCAATGAGTGAAAGTAGTATGCGTGGATCAACTACCTTTGAATTACCTGAACCAATCGGTACCATGAATATGAATGTTCCATTTAATCTTGATGGTATTTCACAAGCAATAGCTGTTGAAATTAATCCCTTTGACTGGGGACCAAAAGGATTGTCCTTTACAAGAGAAATTGATTTGTTAAAGCATAAACCAGCGATTCTAGATATCTATGATTTGAGTCCAGCAAAAATGAAGGAAACCCTAAAGATGCTACAAGAAAATTATGGTGATGAGGGATTGGATTATAATATATCTCAAGAAGAGCTAGACGAAATAAACGAAATGTTAGAAGGTATGCCTAATGTTGAAGGCATGGATATTCCTGGCATGGGAAGTAATAACTCTTCTCAGTTGTTTAATGAGTTAATGGGAGCTATGAGTTTTGATCGATCAAGACCAGATGTAAGCGCGACTCTAACAATAAAAGTAAAGGGCCGCTATATAGATGAATAACTAGATTTAAATTTTAAATCATGATAAGATATGTGATAAAATAAAATCAAATAAAGATCTATAGTTTAGGGGGGCCTATGAAGGAAAAAATCTTGAACTTAAAAAAAAATTGGGATTCATATATTTTAGAAGGCAAAAGAAGTAGCGAAACAAAGGATTTTGTAGTGGCTGCATGGGACCGATGTATTGCAATGAACGTAGATTATAATGATGGTTATGGTCAAATAATTTCAAAGAAAGCCCTTGATGAAAAACTAAAAGCTAATGAAAAAATCATTTCGATTGCAAAGCCTGTTATGGAAAATATTATTGAAGTCATTAAGGAGACTAGTTTTAGTTTAATTCTAACAGATGCAGAAGGGGTTATTATACATGTTGTAGAATGTGAGAGTATTCATAATAAACATAGTTCTTTAAATTTTGTTTTAGGGACCTGGTGGGATGAGAAGAACGTAGGCTCCAATGCCATTGGTACAGCATTAGCTAGGAACGAAGATACCCATATGATCGGTGCAGAACATTATGCTCTTTCTCATCATCCGTGGACATGTTCTGCGGCCTTAATTCATAATCCAAATGGTGAAGTTATTGCTTGTTTAGATATATCGGGTAGTGTAGAAGATGATCATATTCATACCTTTGGGATTGTCACTTCCGCTGCAAGAATCATTGAAAAGCAATTAGATTTAATGGAAAGTTATGAACTGATTGATAATGCTTTTAATTCTGTTCTTGATGGTTTGTTATCAATCGATAATGACTTTCAGATTCTAAGAATGAATGAAAAAATGATGAACCTATTAGGTATTAAGGGTAATGAACTGGAATCTTTAGATATTAAAAGGATATTTAAAGATATTGCCATTGAAACTGTTGTGATGGAACAAGGGGAAAATATTAAAAGGAATGATTATACCATTAAGTATAATCATAAGAATATAGAGTGTTTGATTAATATCTCTCCTACGCGAGTGGATCAAGAGATTACAGGTGCTGTTATTTTTGTAAAAGAAGCACAACAAGTAAGGAAAGTTGTTTCTCAGATGGCTGGTTTTAACGCCACATATACTTTTAATGATTTTCTAACAATTAATCCTCAATTTCAAGAATCAATACAATTTGCAAAGAGAATCTCTAAAACCGATTCAACTATTCTCATCCAAGGGGAAAGTGGTACTGGTAAAGAATTATTAGCCCATTCAATTCATAACCACTCCCAACGAAAGAAGGGTCCATTTATTGCAATCAATTGTGCAGCACTACCCCAAAACATTGTAGAAAGTGAATTGTTTGGTTATGAAAAAGGATCCTTCACAGGTGCTTTGAAAGATGGTAAACCAGGTAAGTTTGAGTTAGCATCAAATGGCACTATTTTCTTAGATGAGATCGGTGAGTTGCCTTTAGAAATACAATCAAAATTGTTAAGAGTCTTAGAAAATAAAAAAATCACACGTATTGGCAGTAATTTTCAAAGGCCTTTAGATATTAGAATTATTGCAGCAACTAATAGAGATTTAAAGAAAGAAATTAAAGAGAATCGCTTTAGAGAAGATTTATTTTATCGATTAGATGAAATCAATTTAAATCTACCTCCTTTAAGACAACGAAAAGAAGATATTCTAATATTAGCGGATCATTTTTTAAAGGAAATGAACAACAATAACCCGGATCAAGAAAAATATTTATCCGAAAGGCTAAAAAATCATCTAATAAAAAAAGAGTGGCAGGGAAATGTAAGAGAGTTAAGAAATTTTATTCGAAAGAGTTACTATAAGTTTCAAGGGGATGTAATAGATGTATCCCAAGAAAAATCAATGCTAAGTAGTAGTGCATCAGACATAAAAAACAATAGTCTTGAAGCATTAGAGAAGCAACATATTATGGAAGCTTTAGATGTATCAAAAGGTAATGTTGTGGAAGCGTCAGGTTATTTAGCTATCGGTAAATCAACACTCTATCGAAAAATTAAGAAATATGGTATTGATCTAAAACTATATAAATAAGTATTAATTTCCCATTTTAGGAATCCCAAAATGGGATTTTTTTATTTTGGGAAAAAATAAATCCCCTAATTTACTGACTTTTAGCTTTGGCATTAGACTTGCATTATACATTAGTGACATGTCAGAGTTGTATTGTTTTTATGAAGAACAACCAAAGGAGGATTTGACTTGAAGCTAAATGAAGAGAAAATAATTGGAATGTATGAGAATATGTTGAAGATTAGAAAATTTGAAGAAAAAGCAAGAGATTTATTTGCAGAAGGTAAAATTCCTGGATTTGTACATTTATATCTAGGAGAAGAAGCTGTTGCGACAGGTGCATGTGCCAACTTAAATGAAGACGACTATATTACCAGTACCCATAGAGGCCACGGGCATATAGTCTCTAAAGGCGGCGATCTTAATTTAATGATGGCTGAAATCTTTGGGAAAGAAACAGGTTATTGTAAAGGTAAAGGTGGCTCAATGCATATTGCCGATGCTGAAAAAGGTATTTTAGGTGCCAATGGTATCGTAGGTGCTGGCCACAATATTGCTGCAGGTGCCGGGTTAAGTATAAAATATCGGAAAACTGATCAAGTGGTGATTTGTTTCTTTGGTGATGCATCAACCAATCAAAGCACATTTCATGAAGCATTGAATCTTAGTAGTATTTGGGATCTTCCAGTTGTATTTGTCTGTGAAAATAATGGTTATGGTATTTCCCTAAGTCAAAAATTACATCAAGCAATAGACGATATATCTGACCGAGCTGTTGCCTACAATATTCCTGGTGTTACAGTAGATGGGAATGACGTTTTTGCAGTATATGAAGCCGTTAATGAAGCGGTAAAAAGAGCAAGACAAAAACAAGGCCCTACATTAATTGAATGTAAAACTTATAGACATAGAGGACACTTTGAAGGGGATCCAACAGTTTATAGAAGCGATGAAGAACTCAATGAGTGGTTAGAGAAAGACCCTATTCCAAGAATGGAAGCATATTTATTAGAAAATGAATTATTAAATCAAGAAGAAATTGATAATTACTATAAAGAGATTGACGGATTAATTGAAACGGCAGTAGAATTTGCTGAAAGTAGTAAGGACCCTGATTTAGAATCAGCTGTTAAAGACGTTTATTCAGATATTATTGAGGGGGTAAGATAAATGAGAACAATGACATATGGTGAAGGTATTCGAGAAGGTATGCGAATAAAAATGTTAGAAGATGATTCAGTTTTAATTTTTGGTGAGGATGTTGGCCAATTTGGTGGCTGTTTTGGTGTAACTGCTGGCATGTTTGAGGAATTTTCTGGTGATCGGGTAAAAGATACACCGATTTCTGAAGGGGTTATTATTGGTGCAGCTGTTGGTGCAGCAGCTACTGGTTTAAAACCTATAGCTGAGTTAATGTTTATTGACTTCTTAACCGTTGGTATGGATCAGTTAGTTAATCAAGCAGCTAAGATGCGATACATGTTTGGTGGAAAGATTTCATTACCAATGGTTGTAAGATTACCTGGTGGTGCTGGCGTAAGGGCAGCAGCTCAACACTCACAGTCTCTAGAACGATGGGTAGCATCTGTTCCTGGATTAAAAGTTGTATATCCTTCCAATGCTCATGATGCTGCAGGTATGATGTTAACAGCAATCAATGATGATAATCCAGTTATTTATTTAGAACATAAAGCAATTTATGGTGTTGAAGGCGAAGTACCTGATACCATAGAACCCATTCCTTTTGGTAAAGCAAAAGTTAAAAGAGAGGGTACGGATGTAACGATTTTAACCTATGGCAAGCAAGTATATGATAGTTTGGCTGCAGCTGAAAAATTGAGTGCTAAAGGAATTGATGTAGAAGTAATTGATTTAAGATCATTGTATCCATTAGATCTTGAGGCAATCGAAGCATCTCTAATTAAAACGAATAAAGTGGTTTTAGTAACGGAAGAAACTAAGCGGGGCAGTTATATAGGAGAGATTGCTGCAACAATAGCTGAAAATTTCTTTTATGAATTAGATGCTCCAATCTTACGTGTCGGTTCATTAGATACACCAATACCATTTTCACCTGTACTAGAAGATTATGTTGTAACAAGTGAAGAAGATATTGTTAATACTGTTAAAAAATTATTTTAGAAAATAAGAAGGATGGGTAATCTATGTCAACTATAGGAATTATTGCTAATCCAGCATCAGGAAAAGATATTAGACGGTTAGTATCCCATGCAACAGTCATTGATAATAATGAAAAAGTTAACATTATTGAGCGGATTATACTTGGTGCGCAAAAATTTGGTGTATCAAAGGTCTATATTATGCCTGATTCTTATGTGATGGGCTATAAAGTTGAAAAGAAACTTAAGTTATCTGGTGAGTTATCTGCTGTTATTGAAACGCTGGATTATAAGATAAAAGCTGGACCAATAGATACTGAAATAGCAGCAAAACTTTTAGAAGAAAAAGCTGTTGGTTGTCTTGTGATTCTCGGTGGTGATGGTACCCATCGATTGGCGGCAAAACATTTAGATCAAGTGCCAATGATTGGTGTATCAACAGGCACCAATAATGCTTATCCAAAACTAATGGAAGGAACTGTTGTGGGGATGGCAGCAGCGGCCATTGCAACGGGTCATGAGAAATATAAAAAGGCATATAAAAGAGATAAGATTATTGAAATAAAAAAGAATGGTGAGTATATAGACTTAGCCTTAGTTGATGTTGTCATTTCAGATGCCATTGTCATTGGTTCAAAGGCCATATGGAATATTGAAAACATTAAGCAAATAATTGTTTCAAAAGCCCATCCAGCTTCTATTGGTTTTTCATCTATTATTGGTGTGAATAAAATTGTATCAGAGGCAAATGCCTTTGGTGCTATGTTAACCATTAATCAAGGAGAAAATAATTTTTTAGCCCCTTTAGCAGCCGGGAAAATTGTGGCAATTCAGTCAGAAACAGTTAAGGAGATTCCTATGAACAAAGCGGTCAATTGGTTGGCAACATATAAAGGTGTCATTGCTGTTGATGGGGAACGTGAAATTCGTTTTAAAAAAGGTGATGTTTTTAGTTTTACCATTACGCGTAATGGGCCGCTACATGTACAAGTAGAAAAAACATTAGAAATAGCACTTGAAGAAAATTTTTATCAAAACCAATAGATTTTCACACTCATCTATAGATTAAGTGTCCGTAGATGAGTGATTTATTATGAGAAATGAACAGATTAATTCTTAAGGGAGGAAATAAATGGGACAATTAATAGTCATGCCCAAATTAGGTTTAACCATGACAAAGGGTAACCTTGTGAAATGGTTTAAAGCAGAAGGTGATGAAATAAAGAAAGGTGAAAGCATCTTTTCTGTTGAGACAGATAAATTAACAAATGATATTGAAGCACCTTGTAATGGGATTTTAAGAAAAATAATTGTTGAATCAGGAACAAAGGAAGTATTAGAACCAGTTGGTATTATTGCAGGAGCTGATGAAGACATTTCTGAATTATTAGCCAAGGCTTCAGTTACTTCAGAATTGAAGGATAACAGTCAAGGAACTAATAATCAAAAGAAAAAAGAAGAAATTGTAGAAAAGAAACCTGTGAAGCAAAAGGGTAGAGTAAAAGCTTCACCAAAGGCTAAAAGATTAGCAAAAGATGAGGGTATAAATATTCGATTAGTTGAAGGCACTGGACCAGGAGGTGTTATAAAAGAAGAGGATGTTTTAAACTATATTGAAAAACAATCAGAGACGACTAATCAGAAAGTTAAAACATCACCAACAGCTGACAAAGTTGCTAAGGATTTGGGAGTAGATATTAATAAAATTTCTAAAGATGACCGCGTGATGAAAAATGATGTCATTGATTATTGGAACTTTGAAAGAGTACAGGAAATGGCAAATCCTAAGGAAAATGTTAAAGAAATGTCTACCATGCGGCAAGTGATTGCTAACCGAATGCATGCTTCTCAGCAAGTCACAGCATCTGTTCATTACAATCTAAGTGTTGATACCACAGAGATGCAAAATTTAAGAAATCAATTAAAAGCTTTTTACAAAGTAACTTATACAGATATATTAGTAAAAATTCTCTCAAAGGTATTACTAGAATACCCTGAGCTAAATGCTTCAATTGATGACAATCAAATCATTACTAGAAACTATGCAAATATAGGTGTTGCTGTTGCAAAACCCGATGGGTTAATTGTTCCAGTGGTTAAGTATGCTAATGTAAAGGGTATTAAAAATATATCTAAAGAAATAAAGAGTCTAGCTAAAAAGGCAAGAAACAATGCATTACAACCTGATGAAATGACTGGTGGTACTTTTACTATCTCAAATTTAGGAATGTATGGTATGGAGTCATTTACGCCAATTATAAATCATCCAGAAGTTGCTATTTTAGGGATTAATACGATTAAAGATGTGGCACATAATGTTAACGGCGAATTGAAATTTAAACCAATGATGACCTTAAGTTTAACAGCGGATCACCGTGTAGTTGATGGATCTAAAGCAGCAGAATTTTTAAATCGATTAAAAGAATATATTGAAA
>DATFJG010000129.1:0-13520 GCA_035269305.1 Clostridia bacterium | reverse complement strand
CTTTATATGAGTATAATCGGTTTTAATCATATTATATACAAATTAGATTACTTAGTCAATAAAAACCATTTAAATAATTTAATTTTGACTTCCAGTTACACTTTTCTCCCAAAAGTTACACTTCTAATTAATAAAGTGTAACCGTTCTAATTCCTGTTATATCAAGAATTAGAGTATGCCGGTTACAGGGTTACACTTCTAATAAGAAACTTTTATATTACCTTTTGGGCTAACAAAAATATATGAATTATTGGAAAGTGGTGAAATCCCTGCAAATAAAATAAATGGTAAATGAATCATTCCCGTGATCAATTCTTAGTCTGGTTTTATGTAACTCATAATGAAGTAGTTAATGAAAATATAATACCTCCTCTAAAATAATGATCCTATTTTGTTTTATAAGTATTGTGATGAAGATATCATTATTAAAGGAGGTATTAATTATCGGTTCAATCAGAAAAACTAAAAGTGGTAAATATGAAGCATTTATTTATATAGGAAAAGATCCTGCCACAGGTAAACGAAAAAGAGCTTCAAAAACTTTTAAATTAAAAAAAGAAGCCAAAGATTGGATAGCTAAAAAAAGTCAGGAGAAGAGAATGGGGATTTCGATTAATACAGATTATATAGTGAAGGAGTATCTTTTAAAATGGCTTCAAGATTATGCAGAACCTAATCTAAGTCCAACAACATATGATGGATACCAGATAATAGTAAAAAAACATCTAATTCCAGCTTTAGGTGCAATTCAATTAGATGAATTACAACCTATTCATATCCAAAGTTATCAATCACATAAATTAAAAACAGGTAGAAAAGATGGTAAAAAGGGCGGGTTGTCAAAAAAGACATTACTGCAGCATCATAGAGTGTTAAGTAAGGCTTTAAAACAGGCAGTTTTATGGCAACTACTTTCATATAACCCTGCCTCTGCAGTAAAAGCTCCAACTCCCGAGAAACCTAAAATAAATGCGATGACATTAGAGGAAGTTTATAAAATATTAGAAATAGCAAAAGGTAGCTGGATGTATTATGTTATATATGTAGCTGTTAATACTGGTATGAGAAGAGGTGAAATCTTAGGTCTGAGATGGCAAGATATAAATTTCAACAATAAATTTATAAGTGTTAGACAAACCATAGTTAAAGCTAATAATGAGATAATCTTTAAAGAACCTAAGATCAAATCTAGTAAAAGAACAATTCGAATTGATAATGAAGACATCGATAAGCTTAATGAAGTAAAAGAAAAACAAAAGGATTATGAATCAATATTTGGACCCGATTATAACAAACATAACTTAATTTCCTGTTATGAAGATGGCTCCCCTCCATTTCCTGATACTGTAACTAAAAGATTTACTTCTTTAGCAAAAAAGGTAAATTTAGATAATTACAGATTCCATGACTTAAGACATACCCATGCTTCATTAATGTTAGAATCAGGAACTCAAATGAAAGTCATACAAGAAAGACTTGGACATTCAAATATCACAACTACTATGGATACTTCTGCTCATCTACAACCTAATATTCAAAAAGAAGCTGTGTCTAAATTCAAAAAGCACATTAAAAGAAAATAAAATAATTTATATGCAGGGAATTGAATTGATAAATTCCCTGCATATTTTATACTTAAATATGTCTTTTTAGAAAATTAGCAAGATTTTAGCAGGATTTGGGGTAAAAATACAAAAAAACCCGCCTTTCGGCAGGTTTCGAAAAAGGGCGTGAGCCCTATTATATCAATGGCGGAGAGACAAGGACTCGAACCCCGACACCTTTCGGCTTCACCGGATTTCAAGTCCATTCTAGTGCTTATCAGTTTTCTTTAGTTAACACCATAATCCCCGCTAAATAGAAGTTTATAAAGGGATTTATAATTTTGGTTTATCATCTTTTTATATGCATTATCAGATATTCTAGCAGGATTTTAGCAGGAATAATAACAAATGTAAATTTATGCTTTTCTTTTTATTATTTATAATATCATTATTAGTTTTTATTAGAAATTAGGATTTTATATCATCTAAGAATACAACCCTTATAACGATTAGTCGATATTTTTTATTCTAATGACCATTTTCACTGTTATAACAAAAATAAAAGATGTAAGAGCAAAAGAGGGAGGAACCTCTAATATTTTGATTGCTATTTATACTACACCACTTATCTTATTTAATTACTTTTATTATAATTGCTGCTATAACAACCCTTATCTGATAATTAAAATTAGTTCATTAAGTTAATTTTTAAACCTCTTATCGTAATTTAAGCACTCGCTGAGCACTCGGTTCTCTATTATTGATTTTTCCATTTGTTATCAAATCCTTTTTGTTTCTAATCAAATATATATTTATGTAGAATATACAGCACTTAATTCAAAATCCAGTGGGTCAAACTCGTCTGGGTTCGACTCCCATCTTCGACACTATCTAAATAACAATTATTAGAACCCCTTAACTAAGAGGGGCATTTAATATTTATAAACAATTCCCAAAAAAACTGAGAATATATTTCATTTTTAATTTTAAAAAATATAGATATTGAAGTATAGACCATCTAGAGGCTACTGATTAAGAGTCCGTTTAGAAATGATTTAGGTTGATCTATTATTCATTATTATTGCTGTTATTATAGGGTTGTTAGAGGTTTTAAATTTATTTAAGCTTGTATCTTTTCTATCTATCCATGAATTTGGGATACATAATGGATACAATAGGGATACAGTTTACAAACAACTTATAAATGTATTATAAATATACCTATCCAATATAAATTCAATCTATCCACTATAATAACTTATTTCTAGAAATCATAATCTTTCTACCTAGTCTTAGTAGGAGAAAATCAGCTCGATGTGTCAATTAATAAGCCCGATTTAAGTTAATATTTATGAACTCTGCTAACTCTTTTACTGTTAAAATATTAGGAAGTTCTTCCCCCATTCCTACTTCTAAATTAGATATATCTAATGCTACTAAAATTTACGAAGTTCATGATCTTAGCTTGACTGCGTTTAGCAAATGATTTTGCAAGGAGTAAAACGAAATTATAAATCCCATGTTATGCACCGTCGTCCTTTTTTACAAATTTATATTTTTGGTTATTTGACACTATATTATTTATTGTATCATCATCCATATCTAATTCAATTAATATACAAATATCTAAAATTAATTTTAATTCTTAAGAAATTTTATATAATTTCAATTTTTTCTTTGCTTTTTTTCTAATCTTTTATCATAATGAGTTAAATAATTTCTTGTGTCAACTACATTATTTATAATACAATTTGAGTCATTTTTATATAAAATAAATAATTCTTTGTTTTTATTAAATAATTCTATCAATCTCTTTTTTAAAGAGTATTCATTAAAACATTTCATTCTAGCTTTTATACTAGCTTTATAACATTGACGCTGCATTTTTATCAATTATTACCGCAACTTCAGGATGTGTCTGTAACAGCGAAGAAGGAACTTGTGTTGAAATATGACCACTTATAGTTTCTTTAATAACCCTTGCTTTATTTTCTCCACTAGCCAGTAATAAAATTCTATTGGCTTTTAATATTGTAGCAATACCAACCGTAATTGCTTTAGATGGAACATTTTCTTTATTAGCAAAAAAACGACTATTAGCTTTAATAGTTTCTTCAGATAAATTTACTAAATGTGTTGTGACATTCAAACGTTCTGCTGGTTCATTAAATCCAATATGTCCATTAGAACCAACACCTAATATTTGTAAATCTATACCGCCAGTTTCATGAATTTTAATTTCATATTCAGTTGTTTCATGTTCAACATTGTCTGCCATTCCGTCTAGAATATTAATATTCTTCTGACGAATATTAATATGATTAAAAAAATTTTCATACATATAGTGGTGATAACTTTTGGGATTATCAGGAGACAACGGATAATACTCATCAAGATTGAAGGTCTTTACTTCTGAAAAATCAATTTCATCCTTCTGGTACATACTAACTAATTCATTATACATACCCAGGGGCGTACTTCCAGTGGCTAATCCTAAAACACTATTCGGTTTTAGCCTAACCTGACTTGCCAATAATAAAGCAGCTTTTTTACTCATCTGTTGATAATCATCTTCAATTATTAAGCGCATTATACCACTCCTAGATATTTAAATCTTTACTTTATTTCTTATACTCAAACACTTAAAGAATAAAATATAATAAATATAATTTAAATTATAAATTTTTGTAATAATGTAACAACAAAATACATCTTGTTTGATCCTGATTTATTATTAAAAATATAAAAAATAGATCTAAAAATAAATATATAATAAATAAAAGACTATATATCATTACTACTTGTTTTCTGTTCATAAACAATTTATTAATGCAATACTTTTTTTCATATTAAATCAATATTAGATTTATGAATTTTTTAGTATCAACTAATATAAACCTAGAAATACTTTTTATCCAAAACATTTAATTTTATAATTTGGAGAGTATTTTACCGATTTCAAATTGTACTTCTAACCTCGTCCTCTCTAACAAATAGAATTTTCTTGAATAGATAAAAAACTTTAGCTTTTTTTAAAAACATTCTTTTAATCTAATATATATTTAGACCTTTTTCTATTATTTACTTTCTATCTTTCCAACAACATCTAATGCTTTAAAGGGAGCCCATCCATAACAATAATAAAAATAACCATCAGTATTGCCCTCATTTGCAGCCTTACATGCTTTGATTATATCATTCTCCGGTACATCCCAGATCTGGATTCCACTAAATATAGGTTTATCTTTAAATTGTTCTTTCGCAATAGATGTTTCTCTTGCCACAAATTCAACTGGTAATCCTATATCTTTAAATTTTTTAAAACTTAAATCATATGGAAGTTCCAATATTTTTATGACCAAATTAAATATCTTTTCTTGAAGGTCCTCATCTTCACCAGCCAGTTCTTTAACTAGTCCTGCTAAGTCTGCTCCACCACCTAATCGGTGATAAGGAAAGTGTTTAGCACCATCACATATCTCAGCAAGAGAATTATAATTCTGACCAAGAAATTTAGCAAAAGAAGGAGACCATAAATTTAACCAAAATTTCTTTCCCACTCCTACCTCTTCACTCCATCGACGCAAACTATTACTTACTTTAGTGGTTAACCTGGTAATGTTTTCCTGTCTGAATAGGATCCATTTTTTTATTTCTATTTTTCCTTCAGTTGATATTTGTAGATCTAAAAGTTTTTCAGGATTCTGATGATAAGCTGAAAGTATCTTATTTAGTTCATTTTTCAGTAATGCAAGGTCGATTCCATACTCTTCCATTCCTTTTTCACATTTAGGACAAAAACAGGTCAGCATCCTCTCTGGGCGTACTTTATCCCCACTCCAATCAGGATAACGCATTCTGTCAAGCATAACAGCCTGGGAAGAATAGTGCCCTACAATTCCCTTAAGCAACTGAATTACATATTCAACAGTTTTCGACTTTGATGGACAAAGCCAAGTAGAAACTATCTTCCCTTGAATTGTCTGTATAGCAAAAGATGATATATCTCCTTCAAAAGAAGCATTTAGGCCTTTCACCCAGGGTATAACACTTATTCCATATTTATTTGCAACAGTAATAAGTTTACCAATATAGTCATTACCACTTTGAGCTTTTTTTGATTGAACTGGAGAAAATTGTAAATTAGAAAAATAATCTTTGGGTAAAGGAACTTCTAATAATGCTTTAGTATTAACAACATCATGTAGTGGATTATGGGGTAGAATTCCACGTGGATAAGGATGCCTTTCATCTAAAGTTGCTGTTTCAGGAATTATAGTATGTATTTTAGCTCTTTTTAAAATATTCTCAACTGTACGTGTAGCTCCTTCATCACGAACATCATGCGGATGTAACTGTATTGCAGTTTCCATTATTTTGCAGTGATCAATACTCTGCAGTGACCACCGCTAACACCTCCTCTGTTGTAATATTATCATCTATCTCTTTAACAATTCTTCCCTTACGCATAACTAGTATCCGGTCAGATATTCGAGCCAACTCATTTGGATCATCACTAATCACAATAATGGCTTTCTTTTCATCAGCCAAATTTCCTATAAGCTGATAAATCTCTTCTTTAGTACCAACGTCGATGCCAGCTGTGGGCTGATCCATAATAATAATATCAGTATTAGCGGCAAGCCATTTTGCCAGAACCACTTTCTGCTGATTACCTCCACTTAATGTCTTAACCTGAACATTGCTACTAGCACATTTAATATCCATCTGTTTAATTTGTTGCTTTACTAATTCATCCCGAGCCTTTAGATCCAATAGAGGTCCTTTTTTTAAATCCCCTGTAACTACAATTGATATATTTTCTTTTACTGGCCTAACAAGAACAAGACCCTGTTGTTTCCTATCTTCCGGCAACAAAGCAATTCCTTTTTTAATAGCCTTTTTAGGAGAAGATGGACTATATGAATTATTATTGACTTCAATTTTACCAGTAATACTTTTTCTTTTTTCAGCACCAAAGATAGCACGAGCTAGCTCAGTCCTTCCCGAACCAACCAACCCTGCAATTCCTAGTACCTCTCCAGCCCTCAAATTAAAAGTAATATCCTGGAACTTTCCTAGTTGGGATAAGTTTTCTACACGGAGAACAACTTCATCTTTAACAGCTGACTCTCTCTTTTCTGTCATATCAACTTTGTGACCTAGCATTTTTTTAATTAATCCCTCGTTATCTATCTTATCAATTTCGAATGTACCTACATTCTTTCCATCACGAAGTATTGTAACTCGTTCTGCTATAATAAAAACTTCTTCTAAAAAGTGAGATATATATATTAAGCTCGTTCCTCTTTTTTGAAGTCTTCGCATTATTTCGAATAAATTATCTCTTTCACTACGAGATAAACGTGCTGTTGGTTCGTCCATTACTAAAATTTCAGCATCCCAAGCTATTGCTTTAGCAATCTGAACTAGTTGCTGATCAGCAACTCCAAGTTCAAAAACCTTTTTATCTACAGGAAGATCAAATGATAAATCCTTAAGAAGTTCTCTAGCATTTTTTTTAAGACTTTTCCAATTAAGAAATGTTACCACTCCATCCTTTCGTCGTGGCTCCTGACCAAGCATAATGTTTTCAGCAACTGTTAGGTGTGAAACCAAGTTAAATTCTTGATAGATAACTGCTATTCCAAGATCTAGGGCTTGCCGTGGATTAGTTAGCTTAATTGTTCTGCCATTAATACTTATTTCGCCTTCATAATCTGGATAAACACCCGCTAACACTTTCATTAGTGTTGATTTTCCTGCACCATTAGCACCTACTAGTGCGTGAATTTCCCCTGGTTCCAATTTGAATTGAACATGGTCCAGTGCACGAACACCAGGAAAATCCTTAACTATATTATCCATAATAAATTTATGATTATTACTTATATTCATTAATGAACCCCCCTTTCTCAAACAACCTATAATATTAATTATAAAATTAAAACTAAAATACTTTAAAAGTTAAGTCAATTTAATTCTGAGAAATATAATTATTAAAAGAAGTAAAAAGAACAACAACTTATTTTAATTTAAAACTATTTCCATTGACACAAATAAGAGCACTCAATCACAGTAAATGTTTAAAAAAGTTTTTAACATTATTGTTATGGAAGTTTTATTATAATACACATTGTCTATTAAAAGACTCTTTCTAAATTTTTACTAAAGATTAGTACAAAACCCCTAATTATTTATTTTCTATACTTAAATTTTTATTGTTATTAACTCTAAACATCAACACCTATATAATTTAAAACAGGAGGGGAAATCCCCCCTCCTGTTTTATGAATAATTCTTACCATACAGGATCAAAATCATCTACATTTTCTTTTGTAACAAGAGGTAACGCCAAAAAGTAGTTGTTAGCAGCAACATGGTTAGCCCTATCTGTTAGATAAAAGTTAGCCATATACATACTCATCATAGCTTGGGGATAGGGATCCTGATTAACAGTTCCGTATATAATACCATCTTCTATTGCATCATGCACATCTGAAGGATAATCTCCCAATATCCACTTAACTTCCTCTCGACCGCTATCCTGGGCATATACTGCACCTGGTACAGCTTCAGGTCCCTGACAAACAATAGCGTCAAGTTCACCTGTTCCATAGTTTGAAAGAATATCTTGAGAAGCAGCCAAAGCTTCGGCACTATCCCATCCTTCACTTATTTCGGAAACAATCTTAATATCCGGGTAATCCTTCAGGTAATCTTTAAATCCATTTCGACGTAAAATCTGTGCGGTAGTTCCAAGCTTACCCATTAAATAACCGACATTACCAGATTCCCCAATCGCTTCAATTAAAAGTTTGGCTTGCTGTTGCCCAAAATAATAATCATCTGCACCTACAAATGTTAAGACATCAGCACCTTCAGCAACTCGATTATTGGCAGAAATCACCGGTATATTTGCATCATTTGCCGCCAATATCCCTGGTAGTACAGCTTCTGCATCACCAGCTACTATAATTATAAGGTCTACGTCTTCTACTATAAACTGTTGAAGTATTGCAACCTGTGTAGAAGGGTCACCCTGTCCATCACGAAGAAGAAGATCAAAATTAAATTGTTCAGCTCCATCTTCCAAACCTTTAATAAAATTACTATAGAAAGGAACGGACATATCCCAAATAGTCGCACCAATCTTGAATTGTTCTTCCGCAGCATACAAATTGGATGACAAACTTATTAATAAAGCAACAACCATTAATACAGTCATAATTCTTTTTAGTTTCATTAATTATTACCCCCTTATTTTATTTTAGACCTACTCTGTATGACATACTCAGCTACCCATATCACACCTCCTTTTCAAAGTGAACACTCCCGAATTTATTGCTCTTTGCCCATTGTATCTAGCCCAACTGCTACAAGAATGATTATACCGGTAACAACTGGTTGCCAGTATGGAGATACATTTAAAAGGTTTAGAGCATTAGCAACCATCCCAAGTAAAAGCACACCCAAAACCGTATTAAAAACACTGCCTTGACCACCGCTAAGTGAAGTACCACCCACTACTGTAGCTGCAATAGCATCTAACTCATAACCGGTTGCTGCAGTCGGTTGTCCTGTATTTGTCTGACCTAAAAGAATTAAACCACCAACACCTGCTAGTAATCCTCCCCACATAAATACAGTAATCTTTATCCTATCAACATTAATTCCCGAAAGTCTTGAAGCTTCTTCATTACCGCCTGTACTCAATATATATTGCCCAAAAGGTGTATGGCGTAATAAAATATGACTGATTATAGCAATGATCACGAAAACTCCAGTTGCAATAGGGATTGGCCCTATACTTCCATGACCTACTTTCATATAAGAACGAGGCAACCCATAAATAGGAGCTGCATTAGTGGAAACATATAAAGCTCCCCTCGTAATAATTTGCATACCAAGTGTAGCTACAAAAGGATTAATATTAACTTTACCAATCAATAGTCCATTAATTATTCCCACAAATGCTGCTGCCGCTAAACCACCGATAATACCTACTGGAATGCTGAACCTTAGAAATAAAGCTGCAGCTACCATTCCAGATAAAGCCGCAGTAGATCCAACTGAAAGGTCAAAACCTCCTGAAATCATCATCAGGGTCATACCACAGGCGATTATTCCAATGACTGCATTTTGCTGTAAAAGATTTACTATATTTCTTGGATTACGAAAGTTGGGTGAAATAATTAGTAAAATAATAAGTAATATAATAAAAACCAATAATAAACCATAGGTTCTTAATAGATTAGTCCTCCTTTTTTTCTTTTGAGTTAACTTCCCAAGTATATTATTTTCTTTTTTCCCGCTATCCTTATTCATGAACAATATTCCTCCTTATTATATCTATTTGTGCAATAGCTCATCACTGGTATTATGTAAGGTATAAGCGATCGCTCCCATAATTCCGGCATCAACTCCTAGGGCAGAAATTTCCAAGCGAGGCATATGTTGAACAACCGGAGAACATAGTTCAATAATTCTATCTCTAAAAAGATCGGCATTATTTGATACTCCACCACCCAAAACTATTAGCTCTGGATCAAATACAGTAATAAGGCTAATAACAGCCATCGATAAATTGCGTGTAAATTCCTCCACAACCTGAATAGCATAATGATCTTTTTTACGAGCTTCTTTAAAAACCTCTTCTGCGCCACTGAGATTTATATCATGGTTCTCAGGTAAATCTAAATTTCTCGGGGTATAAAGGTCATCACTTTCCGTGTTTGAATCTAAAAGTTTTTCCTTATATATACGAGCTAATGCTGGCCCACTGGCAATCATCTCCAAATTACCAAATTGACTGAAATCTTTAGCTAAAAGAGATCGATCTACAACTAGGTTACATACTTCCCCAGCTGCGTTATGAGCACCTGTATGTAAAACCCCATTAATGATAAGTCCAGCTCCTATACCAGTTCCTACTGCTAAGCAGGCCATACTGTCTACATCTTGCCCTGCCCCGTACCAATATTCTCCAAGTGTTAATAAATTAACATCATTTTCTATAAAAACAGGATTATCTAATGCTTTAGATAATTTATCAGCCAGGTCAAGTTTCCGCCAATTTAAAGCTGGAGCCCAATCCACTTTTCCTTTAGAGTCAAGAATACCTGGTACACCAACTCCAATCCCACGTATTTTTCTTTCAGAAACATTGGACTTTTTAATAAGTTTCTTAATAAAGTGTATTAGGTTTTTCAACACTTCTTCAGGCCCATTTTCAGTTTCAGTAGGCCAATAAAGTCTTGCCTGGAAATCACCATTTAAATTTGCTACTGCACCAGCCATTTTGGTTCCACCTAGATCGACTCCAACCACAAAACCTGCATCTCCATTTAATTCAAGCAATATCTGTCTTCTACCTCCCTTTGAATCATTTTTGCCTACCTCTATTACTAAATCTTCTTCTTTTAATTCATTAATGATAGTTGAAACCGTAGCTTTACTAAGTCCGGTTTTCTGACAGATCTGAGTTTGTGATATTGGACTGTCCTTTGATAATATATTAGTGATTATTTTTCTGTTCCATGATTTCATGAATTTTGGATTTCCAATTTTTATATTCATTGTAGCTCCTCCATTTTAAAATCTATTTTTCTAATTTCAATTCCTATCTAAAACCTTTTATGCCATATTATGAAATACTGATCATCAATTCATTTTACAAAAGTTGTCTATTTTTCTATTTTCAAAGATTCACTTTGATATTTATCTTTGTTGTTGTGTATCCTATTAAGAAAAGTTTAAACTTATCTCAACCAAGACTTTTTTTACTGCTAATTTTCAGCCTTTTATAAACTAAAACTGTAATTTTCTATTGCAAATTTCGTATACTTTTGAAATTATTTGATACCACATAATAATCGTAAATATACTCTTGTTTACTATTTAATTTCCTTATACATTCTTTAACTGGTGTGGTTACATTATTCGCTATTAACCTCTTTTATTCATTAATACTTTTCTTGGATTGTTTGTAGCTAGTTTTCCAATTCCACTGATTAAAACTATAACCTTTGATTATATTGTCTTAAATATTTATACATATTTGCTTTCTGCCCTGTCTTGTGCGTCAATCTTTCCAAATTTAATGTAATTTATCAGCTCAAAAGATTTTAGTTAATACTTGCATCCTGCATTATTATTGTTTAAATTACAGTTAACATAAATGGTTATCTCTAAAAATTACTATAAATGGTTTACCAAATCTTTCTCAATAGGATTCACACCTACTATATGATAATGGCTTTGCTTGTCTGACTGGCAATATCGTATCTTTTTTCAAATATTTTTTTATTTATCCTATGTTTTGTCCTCTTTTTTATTACTATCTATAAACTATTTTAAATTTTCTGACTATGCACTTACTTATTTTGTTCTCCAAACAAACTAATTATCCTTTTTTAAAAAGATATTTTTTATTAAATTTTAGATTGCAAGGTTTAATGCACGGTTTTTTATGTTTTGATCTTGTATAAACCTCAAATTTTTTAGGTAACTCCTTTAGCATGTTGAAATAACTGTCTTGATGTCTTGAAATTAAACATCTTCCTGGGATAAGTATTAATAAATTCTTGTATGTATTTAACAAAGTTTCTTGTTATGCCTTTAAAGCTTGTCCCTTTGGGAAGAAATCTTCTAATAAATCTATTATTATTCTCATTACTACCTCGTTGCCAACTACAGTAAGCATCACAATAATATACTTTTGTTCTTTTTATACTGCTTTTCGTAAATGATTCTTCTATACGATCATAATCATAAAACTCTCTGCCATTATCGGTGGTAATGCTCTTAAATGTCTTTCTAAACTTTACAACACCCATACGTCTTTCTATCCTATCTAAACCCTATATTACAGAATCTTGCGTCTTATCTGGTATCTTCTCTATAATCTCTTTCCTTGTTTTTCTATCAGTTAATACTAATAGTTTTGGATCTTCGCTGTCCTTTTGTCCCTCTACTAAATCCATCTCAAAGTGTCCTATTTCAGATCTCTTATCAGCTGCTTTAGATCGATCTCTTATGGTCCTACCCTTTTTATGCTTTCTAGTTTTAGCACTTTCTTTTCTCTCGGTTTTACTTTTATTACGGTAATTACCATATACTAAATCTTCTCTATCAACCATCAAGACTCCCATGTCTATATAATTGTATATTGTCTTGTAAGATATACAAGTTTCAAATTCATCATTTTGTTTGATTAGCTCTGCTATTACTTCTGGTGAATACATGTTATTAATCTTTTTTTCTATGAATTTAGCTAATTTATGGTTTTTATCAATCTTTAAATTTGGTCCTTTAGCAGTAGCATTATTATCATAAACTTGTTGGGCTATCTCATAATCATATACTTCCTTATAGCTGTCTTGGGAGCTTTTTAGAGTTATCAATCCTTTATCAATTTCTCGGCTGATTGTTGTTCTATGTTTTCCTATTTATTCGCCAATCTCAGTATAATTTTTATTTTGATAATTGTATAAATGAGCAATCTTTATTCTTTGTTCTCTTGTTATGTGTTCACCTTTAGAACTTTGTGTGTTATAATAATCCCGACACATATCGTATGCCTCCCTATTTGTTTTGCGTAGTTACTTAACATTATAAAGGAGGTTACCGGTATGTGTCTATTTTTTTATCCTTCCGTGCATTTAATTATACAATTCAGCTTTTTAGAGTATTTCTAAATTGTAAAAATAAACGGTATCGAAATTACTTAAGGACAAAAAATAAGTTATGAAGAAATTAAAAAAAATGAAATTAGAATTTGTATTATGTATGAATTGAAAAAAAGAAATTAACTGTTAATCAAAATTCCATTACTTAGACAGTCCAGCTCTGCATATTGAGGTAGCCCATCTTTGTAACAAATATTAACTTCTCCTTTTATCAATGGAAGTACATAGTCTTTATACTTTTCATTAATTTGATTTTTATCTTCTTCTATGTACTTGTTTGGCAATA
>DATFJG010000128.1:0-4639 GCA_035269305.1 Clostridia bacterium | reverse complement strand
GAAGTGCGCCTATTTTTAGCTTAATTTTTTTAAAAATAGTTGGTTTTAGTATGGAGTTTTCAAAGTTCAATATTTTAGTCATTTTTTACTATTATTCCTGTTTTTAGACTGTTATTTTCTGGATTTAGCCGAGAATCCTCAATATAAGAAAAGAAAAAGAAAAGGACCAGAAATATGACTTGCTCTGGTCCATATTATCTTAAAGAAATATTTTATTCATAAGTCACTTCTACTGGAAAATCTGCAGTATAATTTCCAGCAGGATAATCTTCTGGTATACTCAATACAGCTCCAATGAAAAGAGTATCATCCCCACCATCATTATCAAAAACACCACTAGTACTCTCAAGAACTGTCATCATAGTAACTTCTAAATTGCCAGCCCCACTGGTATCAAGAACTATAGAACTAGTGAGGGTCTGTTCGGCATTATGAGCAAATGTGTCTCCATTAACCTTAACCGTATAGGTATAATCAGCAAGTCCTGAAACATCTAATTCAGCAGCAGAAGCATCTGCTGAATCCCAGTAACCGGTATAACCAATGCTGGCATTACCGCCTGTAGTTAAAGTAACCTCTCCAGCACCAGCACCTGGTTGAGGGGCAGTACCTGCACCAAAGTTCATATCTGTTACTGACGATATACTAATAGATCCCATCACTGTAGCATAAATATTGACAGTTTCTGTATCAGTAGAATTATCAGCCTGGACTATACCGAAACTCATAATAAAAGTTACAATCAAAATGAGTATGATGATATTAATTTTTTTCATAATGATTCACCTCCTTTTATCTAAATATCAATGAATTTACTACAAAATGATACTTCAGCAACTAATTTAAAAGATAAATTTCCCATATTTTTAAAAAATGTACTTATAAAATACAAAATCCGGCCCTAAGGCCGGTTACACCATTCGCTCACATTTGTTAAGGTGTCCAGTTTTAATAACAAATGTTCATCGCTTCCTTTTTCTTTTTTTATTAATCATCATACTTACATTTATTAATGAATACATAAAAATAATTATAAAGTGAAAGATTAAGTTATCATCCTCTGTTTTTATAATTATACATTTATTTTTAATTATTGTCAATATATACATCTAGTTTTTTGTCAAAAAAAGTTAGTAAATATAAAAATCTTATATCCCTTGTATTAAAATGTAACTATTGATTTCAATACTCTAAGCCATTTCTTAACACTTAAAGTACTTGTTAATACTAAAACTTTAGCCAATAAACAAATGCCCAAATATCCTTTAAACCTTCGCTTTCTAAGTTTTAATTTCTTAACTTAATTTTTAATATGATAAGGAAGTTTCATATAAATGAGCCTTGATTTAACAGTATTAATAACAATATAAAAAAAGGCTTCACCCCATTTTTTGTTGAATATAGTTAATAGAAAAACAATAAAATACTTATAAAAAAGAGGTGAGGCCTATTAATAACTATATTCAACAAATGAATCTATTTTCCTTGCGAGATCTGTTTGAACTTGAAGAAAAAATAAACTGGAACTGATTTTTGAAAACATTGACTTGACTCCTGTTGTTAAATCTTTAAGTAATAATTCTAAAAAAGGTCCCAAGGGATATAATATCAGATCTATCATTAGAACTTTTATAGCACAAAGAATAGAAAATATACCTACCAGAGCTGCCCTAGTCCGCAGACTTAAAAGCGATCCTGTCTTTAGTCACATCTGCGGATTTGGATTCTTTAGTAAGGTTCCTAGTGAAGCAACTTTAAGTCGATATTTTACTAAGCTTTCTGGAAAAAATAGTTTAGAAACTATATTACATGACTTATTAGATAAAGCTCATGAAATGGAGATAATTAATCCTGAAACTGCTGCTATTGTAGTTTTTAAAACTTGAATCTTATGAACGGGCAAAACCTCAATCTCAGGTTAATAAAGATAATCCTGATACCCCAGACTGGGGTAGTAAACTTGATTCACACCATAATAAGATAACCTAGTTCGGCTGGAAAGTCCATCTGGCAGTAGATACTGCAAGTGAACTACCGCTTGCAATCTCTATAACACCAGCCAATAAAAGCGACGGTGATGAGGCTTTACCTCTAGTACAAAAAGTCAGCCAAATATTAAGTGGTATAAAGTGCAAACAGCCGGATTTTTGGACTATGGACTCAGCTTATGATCGTGAAAATATCTATGAACAAATTTTATTTGATTATAATGTACAGGTTATCATTCCTATTAACCCAAGAAACTCCAAGCAGCCACCAGCCGGCTATTATGATTATAAAGGAACCCCTGTCTGTAGGGCTGGACACAAGATGGTCTACTGGGTTCATTACAATGGAGATAACAAATTTAGATGTCCGCATGTCTGTGGCAAAGTAGACTGTGTAAATGGCTCTGCCTGGTGTTTAAGATTCAAATTATGGTCGTGTTACTAAAACAAGGCCTAAACAGGATCCACGCTATATCTCGATTCCACATCGAGGATCGAGTACCTGGAAGAACATCTATAATAAAAGGACCAGTGTTGAAAGGACCTTTTCCAGGTTAAAAAAAAATCTTGGCTTAAAAAATGTAAGGGTTAAAGGTAAAAAGAAAGTAATGACCCATATATTGTTAAGCAGCCTTGGTTTGATTGCGGCCAAGATATCAACAATAAAGATGAATAATCAGCAACAAGAACAAGCTGCTTAGATTTAGATAATTTTAAAAACATATTATCTACTTACCCAGGGTATTTATACCCTAATTTAACTGGAATATATTGTTAATTAGCAGTTTAGTCTAAATTTTCTTATTTTCAAGAAAAAATCAAGTTGATCAATTCAAAAAAATTTTTTAAAAGTTAAATAAGGCAATTATGAAAGAGCCTTATTTAAAAACAATCTGTTTTTACTGTAGATGTAACCAATTTCCTTTCGACTATGCCAACAGCAGGCTTTCCCCCTGTAAAGACATTTGCCCAATCAAAAACATAGAGGTCTGAACACTCATAATTATTTCTTAAATCTACAATTAAATAATCTCATTTAATAAAATTTTCGTCTTTTTGAGCAAATTGATTTATTTATCTCTTTTACTATCATCAACATAAATTGCATGATGCTCTATAAAGATCACCAAAATAAATAGCTTCTTTTGATAGTTCTTCTCACTCTAAATTCTTCTAGTTAATGTTTGGCCACCATATATTTTTAATAAAATAAACACAATGCCCCAGGTTACTAGAGCTGGAATTATGCCCATTATTGGATAATATATTGTTATATTGCCTAATATAAAGTTGGTAGAAGTGTTTAGCCAGGCATGTAACAGTATGGAAATAAATATACTTTTCGTATTGTTATAAAACCAGGTCATTATAAAAGTCTGCCCAATAATCACCATTGAAAATCCTATTAAAGAAAACAATAGAGATATCATACCCGTATCTGAATATAATGATATTACATAAGGATAATGCCAGACAGCCCAAATAATACCTAAAAGCCAGCTGGCCTTTTCGGCAGAATATGTATTTTGTAATTTCTCTAATACAAAGCCTCTCCAGCCTGGTTCTTCTAGTCCACTTGTCAGTATCTCATAAATAAAAAAGAATAATATATAGTTAAATGAGATATCGCTATTAAAAAAAGATTGTAGACCAATACCAAATATTAAGCCTATTATAACTACTATTAAATTTGAGACCAAAGGTAACAAAAATAAATATAAATACCATTTAAAACTAACCCGTACCTTAAATATCCTCTTAATTAGTTCTTTTATTCCTTTTTGCTTTGAGTAAATATATGTTGTTATAAAGGCTGCAATTAGTGGTCCATAGACTGCTATTCTGAAAATTATATGAGTTAATATTTGGCCAGGGCTTTCAAAATCCCATCTCAAATACTTTAAAAAAGAAATATCTTCATATCTCATTGTTAAAGCCGTAATCCATAATATCCAGCTAAAACTAAATGTAATAATTATATACATTGTTAATGACCTTTTGTTCTTTTTTTCCATATTTCTTCCCCTTTAACATGAATTTCCAAACACAAATTTGCTTTTGTTAAAAATATCGACCTTCAAATTAAAAATTCTCATTTAATCTTATACTTCATCTCAATAATAAATCCCAACTCTGCATATATTGAATCTATTTACACAGAATTGGGACTTTAAAAAATATTTTTAAATGATGTCTTAGACTTTGACGTTAATTCTTTTTTCTAGGTAATTGAAGCTTTATATATTTGATTAATTGATTTTTTAAGGGTCTCATTGAATTCCTCATCTGATTGATCTATATTTAAACCTTCCAGTAAAGCCCTGGAATAACTGGCGATCATTTTTTCATTACGAGATAATAGATCAACTGCTTCTTTACGGCTGTATCCTCCAGATAGAGCCGCAACTCGCATAACACGCTGATGATTTATTAAATCAGAATAAAGACCATCCTGACTGGGTAATGAAAGTTTCAACATTATTGTTTCATCTTCTGATAAATCTTCTAAGTGTTTTAAAATTTCCGCTTTCATTAGATGTTCTGATTCATCTTTGTCATCAATAAATATATTAACTTCTGGTTCTAAAATTGGAATAAAACCAGCTTCAACAATTTTTTTACCATATTTAAATTGCTGATCAACAATTTTT
>DATFJG010000127.1:0-13960 GCA_035269305.1 Clostridia bacterium | reverse complement strand
TAGCCATCAAAAAATCGTAGAATTTTTTCATTCTGTGCTCCTTTCTAGTCTCTCGGACTAATTTAAAAGATTAAATTTATTATTTAACTTGCATTATTATACATAATAAGCAAATAACACAAATTTGTCAATGGTTATCTTATGAAAGATATTCCCATTTCTGTCAAAGGAAAATATTTTCCTCTTTAGAATAACTTAATCTTTTTTATTTATATCACTAATAAATTTTTTCCCATCTTTAATCATTTTTCTTACACTCTTTTCACTTGTTGAACCTTCTGATTTTTTCATATTCACAGAATGTTCAATTTTTAAATGTTCAAATATATCATCATCAAATATTCGGGAATAACTTTTAAAATCCTTTAGACTTAAATCTTGAAAAATCATCTGTTTTGATTCAAGATCAGAAACCATTGTACCAACAACTTGGTGAGCTTCTCTAAACTCTAAACCATTTCTAACTAAATAATCCGCAATATCTGTTGCTTGTAAATAGCCATTCATACATGCTTTTTTCATTGTTTCTTCATTAAAAGTCATAGTTTTAATCATAGCATCAAATATTTCTAAAGTCTCCACTGTTACTTTTGCTGTCCCAAATAAGTACTTTTTATCCTCTTGCATATCTTTATTATAAGCAAGGGGTAAGCCCTTCATCGTTGTCATTAAACCAAATAAATTTGAGAAAACTTCTCCACTTTTACCTCGAATGAGTTCAGCAACATCAGGATTTTTTTTCTGAGGCATGATACTACTGCCTGTTGAGAAAGCATCGTCTAGACTGAAAAAGTGATACTCTTGTGACGCATAGATAATAATTTCTTCACAAAATCGACTGAGATGTAAAAAGAGCATAGAAGCCGCATTTAGAAACTCAATAATATAGTCTCGATCGGATACAGAATCTAATGCATTTGCAGTCACTTTTGAAAAATCCAATTGTTTTGCTACAAATTGACGATCCGTTGCATAATTCACTCCTGCTAGTGCACCAGCGCCGAGTGGCATTGAATCAATGTGTTCTAATAATCCATCAAATCGTTCATAGTCTCTTTTAAATTTATGAAAATATGCTTGAAAATAAAAACCTAAACTAATAATCTGTGCCCCTTGTAAATGTGTATAGCCTGGAAGATAAACTTTTAAGTTTTCTTCACTTAATGTATTGAGGGTTTCTAAGAGTTTTAGAATTTCATCTTTAATAAAATTTACTTGGTCTCTCGTATATAGCTTCATATCCAAAGCAATTTGATCATTTCTTGAACGGGCCGTATGAAGTTTTTTACCAACTGTCCCGATTTTTTTTATAAGTGCTTTTTCAATTGACATATGAATATCTTCATCTTCTATTTTAAACTCAAAAATATTGTCTTCTATTTCATCTTTTATTTCATTTAAACCATTAATAATTAACTCTTTTTCTTCTTTGCTAATAATATTCATTTGACTTAACATTTTTACATGAGCAATGCTTCCTTGAATATCATAATCATAAAGAATATAATCAAAAGTGATTGAATTATTATAGGCATCTAATAAAGCCGATGCATTCTTATTAAATCTTCCATTCCATAATTTCATATCTATTTTCCTTTCAGTTTCGCTTCCATCATTGCATTAATTTTAAATGGTAAATTAAATAAATTAATAAAGCCTTCAGCATCGTGGTGATTAAAAAATTCGCTTTTCCCAAAAGATGAAATGCATTCTTCAAATAAAGCATACTCTGATGCCATACCAGCTAAAATTATATTGCCTTTATATAGCTTTACCTTTACTGTACCCGTTACATTTTGTTGTGTTTCATCTACAAAAGCGTCAAGTGATTCTCGTAATTTATTAAACCAAATACCATCATAAACTAACTCAGCATATTTTTTTGCGACTGTTTCTTTAAACTGGAATGTTAATTTGTCTAGTGTCAATCGTTCTAAGTTTTGATGAGCATCATATAAAATAGTTGCTCCAGGCGTTTCATAAATACCTCTTGATTTCATACCGACTAATCGATTTTCTAATAAATCAATCACACCAATGGCATGGTCACCACCAATTTCATTTAATTTTTTAAGTAATTCTGCTGGTTTCATGGCCACCCCATTAACTTCTATTGGAACACCTTTAACAAATGTTATGGTCAACTCTTCGGGGGTATCCTTTGCTTCTTCTAAAGTTTTACTCATCATTAGAATCTTCTTATAATCAATTGAATTCATTGGATTTTCAATGTCTCCACCTTCATGACTAATATGCATAATATTTTGGTCTCGTGAATATATTTTTTCCTTCGTTGCAGTGATAGGAATATTATTGTCTTCTGCATAATGAATTGCATCTTCTCTAGACTCAATATCCCAGATTCGCCATGGCGCAATGACTTGTATACTTGGATCTAGTGCAGCAATAGAAGCTTCAAATCGCACTTGATCATTTCCTTTACCTGTACAGCCATGTGCAATAAAATGAGCGCCTTCTTTATGAGCAATCTCAACAAGTTTTTTACTGATTAAAGGTCTTGCAAGAGAAGTTCCTAATAAGTATTTTCCTTCATAAACTGCATTAGCTTTCAATGCTTTGAATACATAATCTTCTACAAATTCTTCTGTTACATTTTCAATATAGATTTTACTGGCACCAGAAGCAATTGCTTTCTCTTCTAAACCCTCCATTTCATCTTCTTGCCCAACATTAATACATGCTGCAATAATTTCATAATCATATTTCTCTTTGATCCAAGGGATAATTATTGATGTGTCTAAACCGCCTGAGTAGGCTAATATTAATTTTTCTTTCATTACCTTCACCTTCCTTTAAATTAAAAAACTCCCTCTCATTTTAGAGACGAAGTTATCGTGGTTCCACTCTAGTTAAAGCCATAGGCTTTCACTCATTAATTCTTTAACGGTTATTAACCGGATGATCCTACTTATTATTCAAACCATCAATTCATAAGCTCTCTTCATACATTTCTAGTTACTAGACTCACACTCTACTCTAGCTCGCTTGAACATCGAAATATACTACTCTCTTAATCAATATTTTTCTTTATTAGTTGAAAGTATATTGTAAGTAAAGATAAAAGTCAACACTTTTTTGTATTTTTATTCATTATTTAGTATAAATATGTATTTCGGTATAAAAAAAGTAGAGCCTATGTACGTTCTCCACCTTTTAAAACATTTTTAAATATTGGTTGCTTATTATTGTATTTCACCTTTAAACCTGTTAAATAGATATGATTTTTTGGTGCTTGTTCGATGGTTTCAAGTATTTTTATTAAACGAGTGATAAATTCCCTTGTTTTTAAGTCACTAATATCTTTTTCTTCTTTATGATAGGTATAAAGCACCCAATTTTTTATTGATTCTAGTTCTACCTGCCAAGAAATATTATAAGCCTTCTTATATAGTTCAAATATTCGACGCGTTAATTCTAAGTAATGCCTTGGATCAATACTATTTAAGTGAATAATACTTTCTCTTATATTATCAAAACCATCATCATATGTAGTACTTGATACCCCTAGTCGTTGTGATAAAGCTTCATTTGACAAGATTCCTTTTTCTTCATCAGCAAGAATTGATTCAGCTCCAGTGAATAAAAACATTGTTTTGACTAAATCTCCCGAAACCGTTAAATCAATGAGATGCTTAATATTCTCATAAGCATTCATTCGGATATCTGAGCGCTCATTAGTAATCAAATCAATTTCATCTATTATGATGACTAGTCCACTATAGCCCAATAACTCAGATAGTTTAGAAAATGCTTTAAAGAAATCAAACATATTACTTTTGTCTACCGTCCCAATAACATTGAATTTTTTCTTTGTTTCATAAGGTATATTTTGCTCACCACTTAACCAAGAACTAATAGCCCTTGTTAGTTCTTCATCATTTTTGATCTTACTACGAATATAATTTAACAGTGCTCTAGCAAAGGTATCATTGTATTTCTGAATCACTTTTATTACTCGATTGATTTCTTGAGTTGACTGAATTTTATCTGGTCCATTCTTTAAGTTATCAATCCAAATTTCAAATATATCATCAAAGGTAGCTAACCCATTTGTATTTTTTACATATAAATGATGCATCACATAATAGTATAAGTCATCTAATTTATTCATACGAAAAACACGATCGATTTGCATCATTGCTACAACAAAATCATCTGCAAGAGCGATCTTCTTGAACTCATGGACCAAAAAAGACTTTCCAGTACCATAGCTTCCTAAAATAAGTTTAATATTACCAGAGCCCATTTTAAGGTGTTCTAGGTTTCTTTTTAGTTCTTTCACTTCTTCAACTCTGCCAATCATTACTTCATCAATATATTTTTTAGGTATACCCCCATTTTTTAACGCATTAATGATTAATTTTGCATCTTTTATATCAATCCCCATGGACGTCCTCCATTTCTAAATTAATATTATTTTATCACACTTCTTACATAATGTTAACAAAGGATTATATATACACCTTTTCTCAATGTATTGTTGTCAATTAAAGCATAATAATGTATTATATATATTGTAGGAAAGAAAATGGAGGGAAAAATGGGAAATTTATTTGGCACCGATGGTGTGCGAGGCGTAGCAAATACAGAGTTAACCAATGAATTAGCTTATAAACTTGGCAAATTTGGTTCACATGTTATAACAAAAGGTAAAAAGAATTCTAGAATTATTATAGGAAAAGATACACGCATTTCAGGAGATATGCTAGAATCAGCTATGATTTCAGGCATCTTATCAACGGGATGTGATGTTATAAAAGTAGGCGTTGTACCAACACCTACCATTGCATTTTTAGTAAGACATTTAGAAGCAGATGCTGGCGTAATGATTTCAGCTTCTCATAATCCGGTGGAGTTTAATGGCATCAAGTTTTTTAATCATGAAGGCTTTAAACTCTCAGATGCTGTAGAGGCGTCTATTGAAGACTATATCTTAGGTAATAAAAAATTAGAACACATTGTTTCAGGTGTTAATATTGGTAAAAAAACTGATAACCATGATTTAATGCATCATTATTCAAATTATGTGAAAAGTACAATAGATTTGCCCTTAGACGGCTTAAAAATTGCCATAGACTGCGCTAATGGCGCTGCTTATGAAGTTGCCCCTAAAACACTAAAAGCATTAGGCGCAACTGTTTTTAGCATAAATGATCACCCCAACGGTTTAAATATCAATGTGAATTGCGGCTCAACTTATCCAAAAAGTATTCAAGCATTAGTTGTTGAAAAAGAAGCAGACTTAGGATTAGCCTTTGATGGTGATGCTGATCGTTTAATTGCAATTGATGAAAAGGGACAGATCGTAGATGGGGATAAAATTATGGCAATTTGTGGTAACCATTTAAAGAAAATGAACGCCCTTAAAGACAATACTATTGTATCAACAGTTATGAGTAACATAGGTTTTGATATTTCTTTAAAGGAAAATAACTTAAATACGATTAAAACAACTGTTGGTGATCGATATGTGTTAGAAGAAATGAAAAAGAATAATTATAGCCTTGGTGGTGAGCAGTCAGGACACATTATTTTCTTAGAACATAATACAACTGGTGATGGTTTATTATCTGGTATTCAACTGATTAATGCTATGCTTCATTCTAAAAAGAAATTATCAGAACTTGCGAGTATTATGAAAAAATATCCTCAAGTACTTATTAATGCAGAAGTTCAAAATGATAAGAAACATGCTTTTGATCAGAATGAAATCATTAATCAGGAAATTAAGCGAGTTACAAACTACTTTGATGGCAATGGTCGTGTACTGATTCGCGCCAGTGGTACAGAACCTTTGGTAAGAGTCATGATTGAAGGCAAAAATATTGAAGAAATTCAAAAACACGCAGAAGATTTAGCCAATTTAATTGAAAAACAATTAAAATAAACAAACAAAAATACTAAGACAAATCTCTTAGTATTTTTTATTTACAAATATTTTGAAGCCTCTCTCTTACTTAAACGCGATAGATTCGTTTTTTCAACAAATGTTTCGACTGCAGCTCTATTAGTCTTAGAATACTCTCTTAATACCCAACCGATAGCTTTATTAATAAAAAACTCTTCACTGCCTAGATTTTTATTTATTATTTCAAAAAGTAAGGCTTCATCCGTCATCTCTTTATATTTTAACTGAAACAGAATTAAACTTCTCTGTAGCCATATGTTATTTGAATCCTGCCATTTTTCACGATACCTATTTATAAAATGAGGATACTGTTTAAACAGCTCTCCTACTAAATGTGTAGCGATTAAATCTACTGTATCCCACCAAGATTTATTGGCAATTAGATATTCAATGGTTTCAATAGAATCTTCTGTTAATTTCTTCTTATTTTTTTTTAAGTAATCTAGATAGATATATTGAAACTCTCTTTCATCTAAATTCCAAATTTCAATAGCATCCTGTTGAATATCCTCTAATGAAAAGTATTCATATTTATTTTTATAATCTTTTGCCAAACTTCTTCTCTTTTTTGATTTTAATCCAATAAACTCAAACTTGTTTTTCATATAAGCCGACATTTTTTTAGAACTTTCTTCATTATAATGGACTCTAAAAAAGCCAGCTAACTTCTCATAATCAACACTCATTTATATCACGGATGCATTAACAAGAATATCTAATAATCTTGTGAGCCTTTCTTCATCGACTGAATCGAATCGATTAAGTGATGGACTATCAATATCTAATACACCTAATAAATTATCCTCATTGAAAACTCGAATAACTATTTCACTTTGGGAAACAATATCACATGTAATATGTCCTGGGAAGTCACATACCTTTGGCACTACATGATTGGTTTCGTTTTTTATAGCACTTCCACATACCCCATCTCCTATAGCAATACGGCTCACTGCAGGCTTACCATAAAATGGTCCAAGTACAAGTTCATCTTCTTTTAATAAGTAAAATCCAGCCCAATTAATATCTTCTAATAATAAGCCTAAAAGTGAAGAAAAATTTGCTAAATTAGCAACAAAATCTGTTTCTTCATGGACTAACTTTTCTAACTGTTCTTCAATATGATCATATATTTCTACTTTGTCATGGCTATCAATTAATGGAATTACTGGCATTATATTTCTCCTTTTCATAAACTACTAACTTATTTGACTTATATTTATTATATAATTTTTAAGAAAAAAATCTATTAAATTATTAAAAAAAGCACATGCCTTAAAGACATGTGCTTAATTATTAATTATCATTCTTTACAGTAAAGATTCTACAGCCTTCATTGCTTCATCATAATTAATATGATCTGTTACTTCAGGCACAAATTCAACATACTTTACAGTATTCTCTTCATCAATTACGATGACACCTCTCGCAAGTAATCTGAACTCATCAATTATAAAACCATATTTTTCACCAAAGTCTAAATCTTTATGATCTGAAACAACAACACCATTTTCTGTATCATGACTCGAACAAAATCTTTTTTGAGCAAATGGTAAATCTACAGTGATTGTTACTAAAGCAACATCTTCCTTTAGATTTTCAATTTTCTTATTAAACTCTTCTGCTTGAAAAGCACAAACACTTGTATCTAAAGAAGGTGCCACACTAATAACTTTTACTTTGTCTTCTGTATTTTCAAAAAACTTATATGGCGAAAGATCTTTATTGACAGCAGTAAAATTAATTGCTTCATCTCCAACTTTAATTTGAGAACCTTTAAGGGTTACTTCGTTTCCTCCAAATGTAATCTTTTTCATAATAACCTCCATCTATTTATACTATAAACGTCTTATTTATCTCTAATGTTATTATAACTTATTATTGTAATGATTACAAATTTATTTTATACACAATTGATATCTTTATTTTAATCTTTTGAGTACTTCAAGTAAAAACTCATATACTCTTTGAACAGATGAAATACTTACATGCTCATCAGGCGTATGAACATCATACATATTAGGCCCTAATGAAACCATATCTACCTCTCCAATTTTTTCTTTTAAGAAGCCACACTCTAAACCTGCATGTATGGCATCAACTTCTAATGGTTTATCATACATCTGTAAATAAACTTCTTTCATTAGATTTCGAATATATGATTTTTTCTCAAAAGTCCACGCAGGATAGCTTGCAATAAGTGTCTGTTTTGCGTGGGTTACTTTTGCTAGTTGATGAATCCGATCAGTTATTTCATCTTTTAATGATTTAACAGAACTACGCACAGCACTATTCAAATCAATTTTATCTTGATCTGTTTTAATGACACCTACATTTGATGAGCTTTCGACTAACCCTTCAATATCTGAGCTCATACTTTGAACACCTTGGGGCATCAATCGCATGATTGCAATGAGATCATCTTTGTTCTGATGGGTAATCATTTCTTCAGGCGAATCAATTTTTTCGTAATTAACAATGACAAATTGATCGGAAGTTTTTAACTCTTCTTTTATTTTTTCTTCCATTTCATCCATAATATTTTCAAATATATTATTATCATTAATTGAAACTTTTGCTCGACACCTTTTCGCAATAGCATTCATCTTTTCCCCACCATTAACTGAAGTGACACCAATTTCAGTCACTTCATTAAGCGCTGCTAAAATTCTACCCATTAAGCGAATAGCTGAAGCTCTTTTCTTATGAATTTCTACACCAGAATGTCCACCTAATAATCCATCAATTGAAACCTCATAATGATAATCATACTGATTATCTACATAAGCAATTGGTAAAGACATGTTACTTCGAACGCCACCAGCACAAGAAGCCAATAGAACACCTTCTTCTTCAGAATCTAAATTAATGAGAACATCGCCTTTCACTAGTCCCTTTTCTAAACCTAAAACACCTTCCATTCCCGTTTCTTCATTTGTTGTCACAAGTAACGTTAAATCTGGATGATGGATATCATCTGAATCAAGAACAGCCAAACCCATTGCCACAGCAATACCATTATCAGCACCTAAAGTTGTTCCTTTGGTTCGAATCATATCACCGTCTACATATATATCAATTGGATCTTTTTCAAAGTCAAAATCAAGATTTTCTTCTTTAATACAAACAATGTCCATATGTCCTTGTAAAATAACACTTTTACCTTTTTCATACCCCTTTGTTGCTGGTTTCTTAATAATAACATTTAATGCCTTATCCTGAATAACCTCAAGATTTCTTTTCTTTGCAAAATCAACTAAAT
The DNA here is from genome assembly GCA_035269305.1 of Clostridia bacterium. GTDB lineage: Bacteria > Bacillota > Clostridia > Peptostreptococcales > Acidaminobacteraceae > DATFJG01. Next base: position 4,769 of record DATFJG010000127.1, on the reverse strand, counting down.
AATCACTTACTTCTTTCTCATTACCAGAACCTCTTGGTATTTCAGTTAATTTCTCAAAGTATTTCATTACATTTTTTGGTTCAATTCCTTTTAATACATTATTCATAAATCCCCCCATTTAAACTTTTTCTTCTATTTACTCAATTTTATCATTATTCAATTCAATAAACAATGAATACAAAAAAAAAGAACCGATCATTAATCAATTCTTTCTTCAATGGTTCCCCCACCAATAATATTGTTGTTTTCTTCATCATAAAAAACAACTGCTTGACCTAAAGTAACAGCTCTGACTTCTCCAAAAATTACCTTTACCCGATCTTCACCTAAGGGAATTAGTTGAGCCGGTTTTGGTCTCGCATTGTATCGTATTTTCGCTTGAACTGAAAGTTCTTCATCAAGCTGTTCAAAGGGAATAAAATTAAGGTCTCTTGCAATGAGGCCCTTAGAAAAAGTATCTTTGTTATCGCCAATCACTACTTCATTTTTTTCCCCATTAATATCAACAACATAGGCTGGTTTGCCAAAGGTTATACCAAGGCCTCTTCTTTGGCCAATGGTATAATTTACAATACCTTGGTGTTGACCTAAAATATTCCCCTCAGTATCAACAAAATTGCCTTTTGTGATTTGATAATCTGCATTTTCTTTAATAAAATCAACATAATCATCATCTACAAAACATATCTCTTGACTATCAGGCTTATCTGCAACAATTAGATCTAATTCATCAGCAATTGCTCTGATTTTTTCCTTGCTTGTAAAATCTCCTAAAGGAAATAGAGTATGTTTTAATTGATTTTGTGTCATATTGAATAAAGCATAGGTCTGATCTTTTTGATCTGCCTTAGACTTCTTTAATAAATACCTGTCATTTTCTTCATCATAAACTTTTTTTGCATAATGTCCTGTCGCAACATAATATGCACCTAAATCATGACTTCTTTGTAGAAGTTCTTCAAATTTAATGAATCGATTACACGCGATACAGGGGTTAGGTGTGCGGCCTTTACCATACTCATCTAAAAATAAATCGATGACCTTTTCTTGAAATATTTTTTGGAAATCCATTACATAAAATGGAATGCCTAATTTATTAGCTACCATTCTTGCATCTTCCACAGCAGATAATGAACAACAACCACCATCGTCAGCAATTTTTTTAGAGTCATCCTGCCAAATTTTCATTGTCACCCCAATGACATCATAGCCTTGTTCCTTTAATAAATAAGCTGCAACGGAACTATCCACGCCGCCACTCATACCTAAAACAACTTTATTTTTATCTAAACTCATTTTTTCTCCTAACTTAAACGATTGATTATTAACTTCAATTTTTCAACAACATAATCTATTTCTTTCTTTGTATTCTTTTCATTCAAACTAAAACGTAAAACAGCATAGGCCTCATCTAAACCCATGGCTTTTATTACATGGGACTGTTTGATTGATCCAGATGTACAAGCCGAACCACTTGAAACACAAATTTTTTCTATATCTAAGTTCATTAATAATGATTCGTTCGAAACACCTTTAATGGCAATATTAATGTAGCCAGGTAACCGCTTGGCTGTTAAACCATTAAAAATTATATCTTCTAATCTATTCTTTAATTGATCAATCATATAATGCTCTAATGCTTTTACTTTTTCAACTCTACTATTAATGGATTCAACTGCAAGGGTCAATGCCTTTGACATCCCCATAATACTTGCAATGTTTTCAGTGCCGGGTCTCAACCCACGTTCCTGAGCACCACCAAATAGTATGTTTTCAATATCAGTTCCTTTTTTTATATACAGTGCACCAATTCCCTTAGGCCCATGAAACTTATGAGCAGAAATTGAAAGTAAATCTACACCTAATGCTTTAACGTCCAACTCTAATTTTCCGGCGCCTTGAACCGCATCTGTATGAAAATAAATATCTTTATTTTTTTCTTTTATTAATTTTGAAATGTCTTTAATATCTTGAATAACACCTGTCTCATTATTTGCTAACATGATACTAACTAAAACCGTGTCTTCTCTAATACTATTCTCTAATTGATTTAAATCAATCATACCTTCTTGATTGACATCTAAATAAGTTACGTCATAACCTTCTGTTTCTAGTGCCTCAAAAGTACTCAAGACTGATTTGTGTTCTATTTTACTTGTAATAAGATGTTTTCCCTTTTTATTATTTCTTAAAACACCTTGAATCCCCCAGTTATTCGATTCCGTACCACCACTGGTGAAATAAATCTCTTTGTGAGATGTATGAAGCATTTTTCCAATTTGTAATCTGGCTTCATCTAAAGCTTGTTTCGATTGGCGACCTAAACTATAGATGCTTGAAGGGTTGCCATGATACTCAAGAAGATACTTTTTCATCTCCTCAAAAACTTCAGTATTTAGTTGTGTCGTGGCTGCATTATCCATATAAATATATTTATTCATATTAATCTCTCCATTCCTTACATAAAGCCATTATATTAATCCTTAGTAATTTTGTCAAGATTATTTCCTTCTTATATTATTATATGACAGGTAAAGATTTTTTTAATATTATTTAAACAAATTTCTAGATATATCCGCTTTTAAATGTTACAATATATTCACATTTGCCAAATAATTATTTTATATATTGAATTGTAACAAGGAGGAAAAAAATGAAAAAAATAGGATTATTACCAAGACTGATTATTGGTATCATCTTTGGTATTATTATGGGAAGTTTAGGAATTGAGTGGTTAACAAAACTATTGGTGACTTTCACCGGTATATTTGGAAACTTTTTAGGTTATATTATTCCACTACTCATCATTGGTTTCGTTGCCCCAGGCATTGCAGAGTTAGGATCAAAAGCAGGAAAACTCTTGGGCTTAACAGCGGGGATTGCTTATGTATCAACTATTATAGCCGGTACTTTCGCTTTTATCGTTGCTAGTATTATTATACCAAATATTGTTAATGAAGGTTCTACAATCGCTAGTAATGGTGCAAGTATCTCTGCCTTTTTTGAAATTGAAATACCTGCCATAATGGGTGTTATGACTGCTCTTGTGACAGCTTTTATCTTTGGCCTAGGTATGGCAGCTATTAAAAGTGAAGCTATGTATAAAGTTATGACAGATTTTCAAGGGATTATTGAGAAAGTTATAACAGTTGTTATTATACCACTGTTACCAATTCATATCTCAGGTATTTTTGCAAAAATGGCATACTCTGGCGAGGCTTTTAGTACTTTAGCAGTCTTTGGAAAGGTATTTATTGTTGTTATTGCTGTGCATATCACTTACGTTCTTTTTCAGTACATCATTGCTGGTAGTTTTACAGGTACGAATCCTTTTAAAGCTATAAAGACAATGTTACCAGCTTATTTCACTGCTATTGGTACCCAATCATCAGCTGCAACCATTCCTGTAACTGTTGAAAGTGCAAAAAATAATGGTGTAAGACATGAAATTGCAGAATTTGCAGTACCCCTTTGCGCGACGATACATCTAGCTGGTAGTACGATTACGTTAACCATTTGTGCCATTGCAGTAATGGCTTTATCCGGCATTACTTTGACATTTGGGCAAATTTTCCCATTCATATTAATGCTTGGGGTGACAATGGTAGCAGCACCTGGTGTACCTGGTGGTGCAATTATGGCAGCATTAGCTTTACTAGAAACAATGTTAGGCTTTAGTGATGCAAACTTGGCTTTAATGATTGCCCTTTATATGGCTCAAGATAGTTTTGGAACCGCTGCAAATGTTACTGGTGATGGTGCCATTGCATTAGTTGTTAACAAATTATCTCTGAACAATAAATAATTTGAAAAAAACTAAACATCTAAAAAGCCTTTCTTCATCTTTTGAAGAAAGGCTTTTCTTATTTAATGGTATAATTCAACGCCACCAAAAGCTGTAAAACCATTAACCTTTAGAAGTTTGGTATTTTCCTCTCGATTATGTATCTTATTATCAACGCCTCCAAAGATTGGTAAAATGTGATTTTCAGCGTTCCATTGTTCCGGAAGCATTATTTCTACACCGCCAAACATACAAAAAATATCAATCGTTGCTAGTTCTTCACTTGACATTTCCGTTTGACGCAAATCAAGATCTGCACCACCGAACATAACAAAAATATTACCACCGTTGAAATTTTTTGATAAATTCTTATTTTCAACTCCTGAAAATAAACAAAAAACATTTAAATCGCCATTGTTTTCAGTAGTTATACTCTGATTGGTAAATAAATAAAAACCTGCGCCAATTAATACAATTGGCCATAACAGTCCAATGGGTAAAAAACTTAACATACCTAGATTATTCAATTGAAATATAAGACCTAACCCTATGATAATCAATGCATTTTTTTCAGTAATATTCTTTTCATTATATAAATACATGCCAGTAAAAATAACTGCCAATGGCCAATATTTACCAATTATACCCGAACTGCTAAAAATACTTAACTGATCTAATAAAATAGAAGCACCAATAACTAATAATACAATACCACCAATTTTTTTGCTATTCATTTCTAACTCCTCTCTATATCTATATCTATCTCTATATACATATTCTATCCTATCTAAGTACCATTTTCATTAGAGAAACATTAAATTTTATTAAAAAAAGACTTAGAACTCTTATGAGTTTTAAGTCTTTAGTCAATTATTCTACTGTTACACTTTTTGCTAAGTTTCTTGGTTTATCAACATCATTTCCTCGTTCAACAGAAATATAATATGCAAACAGCTGCATGGATACAATACTTAAAAGCGGTGTT
>DATFJG010000126.1:0-3283 GCA_035269305.1 Clostridia bacterium | reverse complement strand
AAACGATTGAGGGGATTACTGGTCAAAACCGAATGGAAGGCGGCATGGACATGGAACATATATATGAGCACCCAAAGGTGCGTATATCCAACAAACGGGTGTAGGCTAAGGGTACTTTTGTGGCGTTTATAAGTAAGTTGTAGGTAATATAACCAATGAGCACCAAAAAAAATAAATATTATAGAACTAAGTGTTAAAAAAATAGTGATCAATGAAAGACTCTTTCAAACTAATTCAAGAATCAACTGAAATATCTTCTGAGAATCTCATTGGATTTCAAAATAAAGAAGAGTTTAATAAAACATTATCACATCTAAAAAACTTAATTCTTAGCTCCAAAAGTCTTATCGAAAGTAATTTTTTTACTCAATCATTATTTTTGACGATTACAGCAATTGAAGAAATTGCAAAAATTGAAGTTTGCATTATAAGAGGTTTTGAAAAAAGGAAATTAAGTAGAAGGTCGAAAGACCCTTTATTTAATCATAAACAAAAACACTTTATGTCTGCAAACCCAATAATGTTGATTGGTGATCGATTACAAAAAAGCATAGGCAAGGAAAGAACCAAACAAATATTTAAAGAACTTCAAAATGGTAAGTTTGTAAAAACACGAGAAAATTGTTTATACTTTCAACGAAATGAAGAATTTCTATTCTTGCCAAATGAAAATGTAGATGATAAATTGGCTTTCGAGATGCTTTTAATAGCTATTGATATGGTTGATGATAAATTTTGGGGGATTACTAGTATAGCCTCTATAATTTCTGATGAGTTAAATGAAATCTACTTGATTATTGAAAAGGAAATGAATGAAAACTACCTACAACAGCGTCTATAAGAAATAGCTGGTTTAGTGTTAAGTCAAAGGTCAGGATTTTAATAAAAGTCACTGCCAAACTGAAAGTGAAGTGCTTTTTAATCCGCTACTTCTCATACACGCAAACCGTTCTCACCAATAAAAATTAGAAATGATATACACTAAACTAAAAAGCAATTATCAGAACCAAATTGATAGAATCATTGAACATATTAAAACCCTCAGTTTTGAGTCACAAATAGTACAACAATTCTATAGTTATACTCTTCATGATTTAGACCATTTCACCCAAGTAGCGCGAAACGCGGAAAAAATTGTTAGAGGTTTTGATTTATCAAATGAAGAGTTATTTATTTTACTTGCAGCGTGCTATTGCCATGACCTAGGTATGGCAAGTACAATTGAAAAACAATCATTTAAAATAGTTGACCAGCATACCCACCGTAAATATCATGCACATCTTTCCAGACAGTATATATTCAACCATATGCGACAGCAAATTCCTGATGAGAAATACCGTGAGGCTATTGGAATAGTATCAGAAGGGCATGGCCGATGGGATTGGGACGCAGCATTTTTTAACGATATTAATGGAGAAGAAGACGTCATCAGAATACGCTTTCTAACTTTAATTTTATCTCTTGCAGATTTATTGGATTTAAGGAATGATCGTAAAAATCCACCTTCTTATAATTCTATTGATGATCTTTTACAAGGAAATGTTTTAGATAATATAAGTAAAGTACATTGGCTGAAGCATTATTACTCTAAACAGCCTGATATATTCAATAATAATGGAACAATTGAAATTACCTTGAAAGGTGAAGTTGGTAAAAAAGGAATTGCTGACAAGATCCCAGATATACGTGCTTCTCTCATTCAAGAGTTAATTCAAGGTGAGATACTTAATGTACTACAGCATCCAACCACTCGTAAGTATTTAGATTTGTATTTCAATGTGAAATTGATCAAAGCCGAATCAGATTGGCCAAGCTATGTACATCTAAGTGAGGGAGCAAAGTTTGAATTTCCTGAAGCTCTGGTTGGTGATGTTATGATGTACAATTTTCTTCATCCCAAAAAAATTGAACTTAAAAGTCATAAAGAATATAAGGATACCAAAATAACTGCATTTCTATCGGAAAAAGATTTACAAATATCATTCGTTGAAAGGCCTGCAAGCATATTACCTTCTAAAATTAAGAAGAAAAGGGAAGATATTGAAAGAGGGACAGATGTTGACAATTGGGATATAGTGTTATGGGACACAGACTATTACATTGAAGATATAAACAAAAAGTTCCATGAAAAGTCACCTTCAGATATCACCAATCGGATTTATGCAATCTTTGATGCGTTAGATATGATCAAGTCAGGGTCGATGCGAAAAATTTATATAGAAAGTTCAGATCTTTCTCTTCCAACATCAACAGCAACTAAATTCATAGTAAAACATGCACATAAGTTCTTATCAGAAGAAAGGGTGTTAGAAGGAGGAAATATTGAGATCCTTACCGACTCACAAAAAGAACTTTATTATCGGATGTGGGAGAATGCTAAACAAAAGTTAGGAATATCAATTAATATTGATGAATTTAAAAGTTTTATCACTCCGGCGTTTGCCTATAGTTTTAGTCGTGTGCCACTTCTTAAGATTGCGAAAGCTCTTAATAATTATCGACAAACTGAACGTAATTCAGAAGAAACCAGAAAGATAAATACCCTCCTAACTGAAATAGAAAATAATCAAGATAAATTAAATACCAAGGAGGTCACTATATACAATATGGAACTTCATCGAATAAAGTCTAATAAAGTAATAAATCATCAATTTGTAAAATTTCAAGAATCACAACTTCCTGTTTTAAGATTGCTCGATAAATGTTGCTTTAATTATCCATGGAAATATAACAAGAAATCCATCAAAAAATTATTAGATAAAGATTCAGTGAACTTTATCTTAGAAGTAAATGATAGCGCAGTCGGGTATCTTTTTGCAGTCATTGAAGGTAAATCTTTGTACATACGAAAAATGTGTATTCATCCTATTTTTAGAAGGATGGGATTTGCTTTTAAGTTATTAGAAATTGCAATGTCAGTTGGAGATATTGTAGAACTACAATTACATGTTAGACAGATCAATACAGCGGCTATTTCCTTGTATGAGAAATTCGGATTTGAGAGGAATAAAGAAATTCCTAATCACTTCAAAAAAGGGCACACAGATTCACCTGAGACTACTGCAATTGAGATGAGAAAATTACTGGTGAGAACACTAGATAAGAAGTAATAGCTCCTTCGTCACTACTACTCTTATCATCGTCCGTTGATCCTTGACCCCTTCCTCCGATCCCTACGAAAAGAGTTCTTGTGGAGATATGGGACAGATTTCAAGATCCTTCGTATCTTTCCAGTGGATAAACGCACAGCGGCTCGGACGTTATCTGCAAGCCATAAAAATGA
>DATFJG010000125.1:0-5127 GCA_035269305.1 Clostridia bacterium | reverse complement strand
AAATATAGGTGTTGCTGTTGCAAAACCCGATGGGTTAATTGTTCCAGTGGTTAAGTATGCTAATGTAAAGGGCATTAAAAATATATCTAAAGAAATAAAGAGACTAGCTAAAAAGGCTAGAAGTAATACATTGCAGCCAGATGAAATGACTGGTGGTACTTTTACTATCTCAAATCTAGGAATGTATGGCATGGAATCCTTTACGCCAATTATAAATCATCCAGAAGTAGCTATTTTAGGTATTAATACAATAAAAGATGTGGCACATAATGTTGAAGGTGAGTTAAAATTTAAACCAATGATGACCTTAAGTTTAACAGCGGATCACCGTGTAGTTGATGGATCTAAAGCAGCAGAATTTTTAAATCGATTAAAAGAATATATTGAAAATCCAAGTATTTTATTATTGTAGGGAGGTAAAATGGATATTTTAATCATAGGTGGTGGGCCCGGGGGCTACGTAGCTGCCATTAGAGGTGCCCAATTAGGAGCAAATGTAACCTTAATAGAAAAAAAATACATTGGTGGTACTTGCTTAAATGTTGGCTGCGTTCCAACAAAGGTACTTCTTAATACAGTCGATTTATACGATACTTTAATAAGAGATGGTAGTACCCTTGGTCTTGAACATAATGGACTATCAGTCAATTGGTTAAAACTTCAAGAACGAAAGAAAAATATTGTGAGTAATTTAGTCGGTGGGGTAGAAAAGTTATTAGAAGCTAATAAAGTCAAAGTTTTAAGAGGTACAGGAAAATTAATAGGGAAACATACAGCTGAAGTTACTTTAGTTGATGGCAATGTTGAAGCAGTTTCCTTTGATAAAGCAATTCTTGCCACAGGATCTAAGGCAACTATTGTACCAATACCAGGGATTGAAAAGGAAAATATTTTAACAAGTGATGAGATTTTAAGTTTGGAAAAACTACCAGAGAGTTTATGTATCGTTGGCGGAGGAGTCATTGGTTCTGAGTTTGCAAGTGTTTTTTCGAGATTAGGTGTTGATGTAACAATCGTTGAAATGTTACCAAGAATTGTTGCAACAATGGATCAATCATTAACAGATTTTCTAGATTATAGTCTTAAAGAAAGTGGCGTAGACATTAAAACAGAAACAAAAGTTGTAAAATTTGATGGAAGTGATGACTATGTTACGATTCATGTGGAATCAAGTGAAGGTAGACGTGTGATTAACGCAGAAAAGGTTTTATTGTCCATTGGTAGAAGACCGATGGTTAAAAATCTTGGCCTAGAAACTTTAGGCATTAAAGAAGAGCATGGCATTGTGATCAATGAAAGAATGGAGACATCTGTAGAAGATATCTATGCCATTGGTGACTGTACCGGTGGGGTAATGTTAGCTCATGTAGCATCGGCACAAGGCATTGCTGCCGTCGAAAACATTATGCATATGAAGACTAAGATGGATTTCAAAACGATTCCCTATTGCGTTTATGCAAAACCAGAATTGGCTTCAGTTGGGATGACTGAAGATGAGGCAAAGGAAAAAAATATTGATTATAAAATAGGAACCTTTCCTTTATCAAGTAGTGGTAAAGCTATGATTTTAAATGAGACTGAAGGACTTGTCAAGTTTATTGTAGATAAAAATACTGAAGAAATTCTAGGCCTGCATATGGTGGGTCCTAAAGCAACGGAACTAATAGTTGAAGGGGCATTAGCTTTGCGACTAGAAGCAACTGTTGATGAAATTGTAACAACAATTCATGCCCATCCAACTGTGTCAGAAGCCATTCAAGAGGCAGCCCACGACGTTTTTAATCAAGGCATTCATTTGATGTATTAAAGAATGATAGAGGTGAAAAAATGAAAATAATAATCAGTCCTTCCCTTAATCCATATTTCAATTTAGCTTTAGAAGAAGTTCTGTTTCAAAAAACAAATGAAGATTATATTTTACTTTGGCGGGGGAGTAATAGTGTTGTCATTGGCAAAAACCAAAATCCCTTTCAAGAGACAAATATAGATTTTCTGAAAGAAAATAAAATTGATTTAGCAAGAAGAATTTCTGGTGGTGGGACTGTTTTTCATGATGAGGGCAATATTAATTATACAATGATTTTTAATAGAAAAAATGCTAAATTTACTGAGTTTCATGAATTGATGAAACCGATTGTTGGCTTTCTAAAAGAAAAGGGTGTTAACACATATATTACTGAAAGAAATGATATGCGATATAAAGATAAGAAAATATCTGGAACAGCTCAATACACACAAAAAAACCGTATATTACATCATGGGACCTTATTATTTAATGCCAATAGATCGTTATTGAGTAAATCTTTAAAGTGTAAAAATATTCCTTATGAATCGAACTGTGTTAAAAGCGTGCCATCAAAAGTTATAAATTTGAGACAGGTGATAAAAGAAAATATTTCAGTAGAAGGGTTTATTTTGGATTTGAAAGAACATTTAATTAAAGATTTTAATGGAGAGGCTTATGAACTAGAAGAATCAATTGTTGAAGAAGCTATATTATTAAAGAATAATAAGTATAGCACCTGGGATTGGATTATTGGTTATACGCCTGCCTTTAGAATTTTAGATAACTTTACTGATGGTAATCATGTAATTGAATATGAATTACTTATTAGAAAAGGAAGGATCAAAAGTATAAAAATTGCTGTAAATGGAAAAGCTTTAGAAACAGAACATCTTATCGATAAGAAGTATTCTGAAGCATTAATTTGTGAAGCTTCTTCAAATCTAGTTAATAAAATTATCAGGAAATTAGTTTAGTAGTCATTTTATAAAATACAAATATTTACAAATTCAATCTATTATTAAAAAAGATGATTCTTATTTTTGAAGAATCATCTTTTTATAATTAATTATTTGATTCTAATGATTCTAAGGCATTCAATAAGAAACCATAACCTGAAGCTTCCATTTCCTCATAAGATATAAACTTTAAAGCGGCACTGTTCATACAGTATCTTAATCCACCGTCTTCTATAGGGCCATCGTTGAAAACGTGACCTAAATGTGAATCACCAATGCGACTTCTGACTTCAACACGAGTGGCTAAAAGTTTATTATCTTCATGAAATGTTACAACATCTAAGTTAATTGGTTTAGTGAAACTTGGCCAACCAGTACCTGATTTGTATTGATCCGTTGAAAAAAATAAAGGTTCTCCAGTGACAATATCTACATAGATACCCAATTCATAGTTATCCCAGTACTCATTATCAAAGGCTTTTTCGGTACCATCTTCCTGAGTTACTTTGTATTGTAAATCTGTTAATTGTTCACGAATAATCTCATCACTTGGTTTACTATACTGAGATGCATCAATAACTATTTTTTCAAGATCATCTCGTTCTTGAACATCAATGATCTCAGTTTCAGAAGTATCTGTCATGGGTTCAATATCAGGCGTACTTTGACTATTCATCTGATTAATACCATAAATTAGTAACAATATGATTAAAGTAATCACTATTATACGGTTTTTATATTTCATGTCTATCACCACCTTTAGAGTATAGATACCCCAAGGGAGTAATTTTATTCAATTAATAATTTTATATTTTAATTTTTACCCCATTCAGTTTTTAAACACCAGCTAGCCCCTCTAATAATGCTGTTCTCATCAATCTCAAAAATTCTTTCAAAACTCTTTTTAATTTTATTTTTTAGACTAAGATGTAAAGGACTATTAAAAACATCTAATCCAGTTTGTAAACCATATTTTTTTAAGTTTTGATCAAATGCTTTTTCTTCACTTTCTGATTTACCAACATAGTTAAGATTTAACACCCGCTCCCATTTATGATTGTCAAATAATACAACTTCATCTTCTGGGATTGTTAGTTTCATTAGGTTAGCAGCACCATAGCTTTTTGCGTATCTTGGGTCTTCAAATAACCAGAAAGGATATTCTGCTTCTTCAGGCTGATTAACTTTTTCTTTAAAAGATTTCACAAACCAATCATAAGCTATGAATACATTCTTGCTCAAATCATCACCATATTTCTTGCCAATATACTCTTTTTTTACATAAATACAGTCTTTTTCTTTTAGTTTTTCTAAGACAATATCTGATTGAGCCGTATATAATATTTTATTCAATGGCATCACCTTCAATAATTTCAACGATATCTTCCTTTTGGATTTGCCAAATCGTTCCTTGACGAATATCTGAAATAGTATAATCATCAAATAATCTATTCCAACTTTTTTCAACTTTTCTTTTCAGTTGAGGATAAAAATTACCTAAATCTCCCATGATTAAGGCGGTTGGATCTCCAATTTGATATTTCTTTAGGGTTTCTTGATGAGATTTATAATCTTTTTCATCCTTGGGTAGATATAAAAAGTTTACCACATAACCCCACTTTTCAATATCCGTAATAACTACTCTGTCTTTAGGAATAGATAGTTTTAAGATCACACTGTTATCATTTGGTCGAAGTTGCATGTCTTCATCAATGGAAACCCAAATAGGATATTGAATAGAATCATCAGGTTTAGGTACAATTGCTTTAGCTTTTTTACTGTACCATTTATACAATTTCTTATAATAATCTGAGAAGTTTTCCATCTTCTGATTAATATATTCTTCCTTGCATCGATAGGTACCATTTTCAAATGCTTCTAATATTGCTTTGTCTTGTCTTGTCCATACATTAATTTTTTCCATAAACGCCTCCTTATTACAATTATATACAAGATTAATTAATAATCAAGATTAGATAATGATATTTAATAGAAGAATAATACATTTAATGATAAAATTTAGATAGGATTTTAGTAGATATTTGTAGAAATGAAGAGGGGTGGCTAATCCTGGAGGAATGGACTTTAGGATACAATATTATGGCAAATGAAAAAGTAAAGTGTAATGCCTGTGGCAATACTTATAGTGTACGCGGCATCACAAGACATATAAAAGCATGTAAGGCAATTCAAATAGAATATTCAGAAGGTTATCAAAAGTACTATACATTGAAGATTAAAGATTCTTATATGACAGATTTTTTTCTATATATTAATGTAGTTTCACATTTAACACTAGGAGAACTAGACCAATTTTTAAGAGATATTTGGGTTGAGTGTTGTAACCATCTAAGTGGTTTTCGGTGTCGTGGCTATTATTATCAA